>JBILTF010000020.1:0-29794 GCA_044371675.1 Flavobacteriales bacterium | reverse complement strand
TCATGTTCAATGAAACAAACGAAAGTCATTTGCTTTTTTCAAAATCGAATGGATTGGAAGTTGACGACATTCGGCAAGTGTTCATTGATCGCGAGGGTATTCAATGGTTTGCAAGTTATGGAGGTGGAGTATTTAAGCTTACGAGCACCCAGTTCAAAAGCCTGACCACAAATAACGGTTTAACTGGTAATGCCGTCATGAGTATCACACAAGATGCACGAGGAAATTACTTCTTCGGAACCTACGACAACGGCATTAGCTTCTTATCCAATCCGTCTGATAATTTTAGTGCCAGTTTCAATGCAGCACTGAATGAGCTGTCCCCGAATCTGCGCGTTTGGACTACATTAAAAAGTTGGAGAGGATCTATTTGGATTGGAACTCCGGAGGGGCTTTACGAATATGACCGTAATTCATTCGCCATGCCGCATTGGCTTCATTTCGGGAAAGAAGAAGGTTTAGAGGAAGAAGTCGTTCTTAGTCTACTTCAAAGGAGTGATGGCTCGTTGCTTATTGGAACCAACAAAGGAATTCAAGCTTATTCCAACAAAACCTTTCAAAGTTTTTCGCAATTGCCCAATTTCCCTGCTACAAGAATTCGACACATTATTGAATCGCGTGATGGAAAAATCTGGATGGCCACTCGCGATGGAATTTCACTCTTCCACAACAACACTTTTACGAATTTCGGAGAAGCCCAGGGATTGCAAGACGCAAGTGCATACAGCATAGCGGAGCTGCCCAATGGAGAGATCATCGCAGGAACTCAATCGGGACTTTACAAAGGCAACGAAAGTGGTTTCGTGCATTTAAATATTTCTGAAGAGCCTGGTGGAAACACAGTGAACTTTTTGAAAGTGATTCAAAATAAACTGTGGATTGGAACGCTTAATGGAATTTTCATTTGGGAACTGAATAGCTCTGGAGGCCTCGGTGAACGTATGATTCACTTGAACGAATCTGATGGATTAATAAGCCTTGAAACAAACTTAAACGCCATATTCGTCGACCTTCAAAATACTGTTTGGGTAGGGACACCGAACGGTGTTATGCAAATTGAAATAAGTGCCATTGAAAAGAAATTCAACATTCCTCAGCCCATTGTTCATCTCACGAACATTCAATCGAATCTAGAGAATATCGATTGGAAAGCACTGACTTCAGGCACTTGGAACGGCAAGTCTTTTCCGAACGGACTTGAATTTAACTACAGACAAAATTCTTTCACCTTCTTTTTCGACGCATCGAGTACGACCTATCCTGAAAGATTAGAATTCAGTTATTGGTTGGAAGGACTGGACAGCACTTGGAGCAGTCCAACTTCATTCTCGCAAGTCAACTTCAACAATCTTCCTTCTGGAAATTATACGTTTCACATTCGTGCACGCAACGGTCAATGGGGAACGTGGAGCCAAGAAGTAACCTGGCAGTTCCATATTTCACCGCCTTGGTATTTGATGTGGTGGGTGATCTTATTGGAATTCATTTTTCTTGTCGGCATTGTCATTCTTATTACTCGCTCAAGAAGACGGAACATTCGCAACAAGCACTTGGCAGAGCAATCTGAAATGAAGGCCAAGCTGCTGATGCTTGAGCAACAGAGCATGAATTCAAGCATGAATCGTCATTTCATTTTCAACGCACTGAATTCCATTCAATACTACATCAACCGTCAAGATAAATTGGCCGCAAACCAATACCTAACAGACTTCGCGAAGTTGATTCGAAAAAACTTAGACAGCTCGCAAGAAAACTTCGCTCCTCTTTCCGAAGAAATTGAACGTCTTGAATTGTACTTGAAATTGGAAAGTATGCGCTTCCCTGATAAGTTCATTTATCGTGTTCACCAGGACTCTCCTGAAGCACTGCGATCGGTTAAAATTCCGGCCATGCTCATTCAACCGTTTTTGGAAAATTCCATTTGGCACGGATTGTTGCCGAAAGATTCTGACGGACAGCTGCATGTTTTTTTCGGGTTGAAGGACGAGTGTCTTGAAATTCGTATCGAAGACAATGGCATTGGTTTAACTGAAAGTCAAGCGCGGAAAACAACTAGCGACGGACACATTTCGAAAGGAATGGAAATTACCCGCAGCCGAATAGCGCTCATTGAGCAAATGACCGGAAAGCGCATTGAATTGCGCGGGCCGGAAGATTGGAAATCTGAAACGGGTGAATCGGGAACACGCGTTACACTTCACTTCCCGAAAGATTTCCAAGAAATTTTCACTCAAGGCAACACTTTTTAGAAGATTTCGTTATATTTGTGTTGACTTCGGTCCAATATGAAAAAATTCAACTACATAACGCTCCTCCTTTTTGTTGCAATAGCATTCGCCTCTTGCACTAAATCTGTTTGGATGGAAGAAGTTACTTCCGTGGGGACTGAGCGTTCTGAAATCGTTGATGGTGCTGAGTTTAACACAAGCAATGACACTTCAACTAACTCATCTGTTTCGAACAACAACCGCAATTCTGAGGGCGGTTCAGACATTACAGATGATGAGGATGACGGTATCACCGACGACGAAGACGAGGACGATACAGACCAAACCGGAAAGAAGAAAAAATAATTCTTCCCACCTCTTCAAAAAAACTTTTTTAACAATTTCAAATCTTGTGCTCCCACGAGATAAGTTTGCTTTATGTCATCTGAACGCTCAATTCTACATATGGATCTCGACACCTTTTTCGTGTCGGTTGAGCGTTTATTAGACAGCCGTCTAAACAACAGGCCTGTTCTTATTGGTGGAACCAGCGACCGCGGCGTGGTAGCGTCGTGCAGCTACGAAGCGCGAAAGTTCGGAGTACATTCTGCCATGCCTATGCACATGGCGCGAAAGCTTTGTCCAGAAGCAGTGGTCATTAAAGGAAACTCGTACAACTACCTCAAATATTCAGACCTCGTAAGTGAAATGGTTCGCGAAGCCGTTCCGCTTTTCGAAAAAACTTCCATAGACGAATTCTACTGCGACCTCACGGGGCTCGATCGTTTTTTCGGGTGCTATCAGTTCGCCGGAGAACTCAGACAGAAAATCGGAAAAGAAATAGGCCTTCCTATTTCTTTCGGCTTGTCTACCAGCAAGACAGTTTCCAAAGTAGCTACGGGTGAGGCCAAACCGAACAATCAGATTCGAATTGAAACTGGAACAGAGAAGCCGTTCCTTGCTCCGCTTTCCATTCGGAAGATTCCTATGGTTGGAGAAAAAACGCATCAGCTTCTCGTTAATCTAGGCATTCGGAAAATACATACCCTTCAGGAAATGCCGCTAGATGTTATGTCGAAAGCTCTTGGAGAAAACGGAACCAGCATCTGGAAAAAAGCCAATGCCATAGACCCCTCGCCGGTTGTGCCTTTCCAAGAAAGGAAATCCATTTCTACGGAAAGAACATTCGACCAAGATACCATTGACGTGCATAAGCTACGCGGACTCTTAATTGCCATGACCGAAAATTTGGCTTTTCAATTACGAAAAGGAGAAAAACTCACTTCTTGCGTTACGGTGAAATTGCGGTATTCCGATTTTCAAACGGAAACCATGCAATGCCGCATTCCTTATACTTCGGCAGACCACATTCTTATCCCGAAAATATTAGAGCTCTTCGAAAAACTTTATTCGCGAAGAGTATTAATTCGCCTCATTGGTGTGCGCTTCAGCCACTTGGTTTCTGGCGGATACCAAATTAACTTATTCGACGACAACGAAGAGCAGATTAGCTTATACACTGCCATGGATGAACTTCGGAAAAAATTTGGTGATCGCGCCGTTATGAAAGCAGCAGGTATTGAAGCACGCAGCATTGGCCGAGGCGATAATCCTTTCGATGGAGGTCCACCCGTTCTTCTCGCAAATAGGCGTCAGTAAGCATTACCTTTGCACCCATGCAGCTTTGGGAAAACGACCATTTCACCTTTCTTCCACCTAACTCGAACGAGCGGCAATCGTTCATCGCTTGGGGAAAAAAAGATGCGTTTGTTTTAAATGAAACCAATCCCAGCGACATTCAAGAGCTAAACAAATGGTTAGCTGAAAAAACAACTCCTGTTTTCGGATATATTTCCTTCGAGGCGAAAAAACTTTTTGAAAAAAACGCCTATACCAATTTCAGTTCAGATGGAAGTGAACTCATCTACTTCTTCGAACCAATTCACGTTTGGAAAGAAGTAAATGGAAATTGGAACCCACTTACTCCTTCCGAACCGAACGAACATTCGGTTTTCTCTTCATTCATTTCCAATTATAAAAAAATTGAATGCGAAAAGAATGAAGAAAGCCTAAGCTTTGAAACGTTAGAAAGTAAGGGCACCTATGTAGATAAAATTCAAACTATTTTGAATCAAATTCAACAGGGTGAATACTACGAAACAAATTTCTGCATTCCCCTTCAGGCTAGCGGAGAATTGAAAGACGCCTTCGCTCACTTCTCAAAAATGAACAATGCTACGGAAGCTCCACATGCGGCGTATTTCAACGGAAACCAGCTTCAGCTGTTATGCACTTCACCGGAACGCTTCATTCAGAAAAAAGGAAATAAAATAATTTCACAACCCATTAAAGGGACCATACGCAGAGGAGAAAATTCAGAAGAAGACGAACAGAATAAAGTTTTGCTTCAAACGAGTCAAAAGGAACGATCTGAAAATATTATGATCGTTGATCTTGTTCGAAACGATCTTTCCCGAATAGCAACAAAAGCAAGTGTAAACGTAAAGTCATTGTGTGAACTTCACACCTTCAAAACACTTCATCATCTTATCAGCACGGTAGAAGCGCAGCTTCCTTCCAACATTACATTCACAGAAATTTTAGCGGCAACGTTCCCCATGGGATCCATGACAGGCGCACCGAAGATTAGCGCTGTGAAACACATGGAAAAACTTGAAGTACTCGAACGTGGCCTATACAGCGGTACCTTTGGGGTTATTGAACCGAATGGGAATTTCGATTTCAATGTTATTATTCGTTCTGCGGTCTACAACAAAGAGAAAAAACAAACAACCATAAAAGTGGGAAGCGCAATTACTCACGCCTCGAACGCGGAAGCGGAATACGAAGAGTGCCTATTGAAAGCCGCTTCCACCCTTTCCATATTTAACTGAACATGAAAAAACTACTTAAAGACTTAAAGGCCGAATTTCAAACATTCGAAGACGCGCAATTGCTTGTGGCAGTAAGCGGAGGTATGGATTCTATGCTTATGGCTGAATTGCTTCTTCGCGCTAAAATTCCATTCGCGGTGGCTCATGTGAATTACCAACTTCGCGCAAAAGATTCAGAAAAAGACGAACAGTTTGTGAAGGCTTATTGTAAAAAGAACAAACTCACCTTTCATTGTGCGCAAGCCGGTGACTTGTGGAAGGAATCGAAAAACAACTTACAAGAACGCGCTAGAGATTTTCGCTACACCTACTTCCAACAATTGCAAGATGAATTCGGCTATACCACTGTGGTCCTTGCGCACCATGCGAACGACCAATTAGAAACCGTTTTGCAACACTTGGTTCGCGGAAGCGGCTTGAAAGGATTACTTGGAATGAAGCGTCACACCTCAACCAAATGGCGTCCACTTTTAGACCTTTCGAAAAAAGAACTCGAAGGTTTTGCAAAAGAACTCAAATTGAAATGGAGAGAAGACGCCTCAAACAGTTCGAACGTATACGGAAGAAATAAAATTAGAAATAAGGTGGTTCCTATTTTAGAAGAGTTGAATCCCAATATTCTTCAAACCCTTTCCAACAGCATTGAAATTTGGGAAGAGCAGCATTCCATTGTTCAGGAGAGTTTGCAAAACTGGCTCGAACAGAATATAGTCATGAAAGGGGAGAACGAAATGCTTTCTATTGAAGCTGTGAACAACCATTACGCCCCAAGACAAATTATGTGGGAATGGTTGAATTTGTTCGAATTCACCACAGGAGAAATCGATGAAATTTTGAAACTTCAAAAGACTGGAGCGAAGGTTTCGAATGCAACGTATGCAGTTGCGCGCGATCGAAACAATTATGTGCTTCACTCTTTGCAGAGCGACATGCCACTCGACGAATCGAAATATGAAGTTGATATTCTTCCCGCTAAGGGATATGAAATTGAAAAAGATCCGAAGGTTATGCAACTGAATGCCGACAAGTTGCGTTTTCCATTGGAGATTCGTGCATACGAAGCTGGAGATAAGATTCGTTCTCTTGGAATGAAGGGAATGAAAAAGGTGAGTGATGTGTTGGTTCAAGCCAAGATTGCAATGAACGAGAAAAAGAACTACCCAGTATTGGTAAGTCAAGACGAGATTGTTGCAGTAATTGGACTGTGTATTTCAGAGGATTACAAATTAGACGACTCGGCGAAGAAGGTTTTTGTGATGCGCCTCACCTAAGTAAAATTGAATTGAACTATTTTTGACGCTATGAAGAATTTATCTGTAAAGATTTTTGCGGCTCTTGCACTTTTGTTTTCGGCCTGGAATGCCCAGGCACAGATTGTTAATCCAGTAAAATGGAAAACAAGTCTTGTTAGTTTACCAAACAACGAAGCCGAAATCGAATTTGAAGCGAGTATTTCACCGGGGTTCCATTTATACTCGACGAGTCCGTCTACAGATCCGAATGTTTATGCCCTTCCAACTGAATTGATCTTAAATGCTGACAAAGCAAATTTCGAACTCATTGGAAAATTAACAGAAGGGAAATACATCACGCACTACGACGACATGCAAGGTGGTGAAGTAAACTATTTTGAAAATTCTGCTGTATTCAAACAAAAAATTAAAATTCTCGGAACAGCTCCTTTCACTTTAAAAGGAATCATTCAAGGTCAGACGTGTAACGACAAAGCATGCTATCCGATCGAGTCGAAATTCAAACTTCAGGTAACACCAAATGCAGCAGATGGTTCAGCTGTATTGCCAACAAGGTCAGATACTTCAGCTGTAATTGAGGACCAAATGCAATTGGAACCTACAACTACGAAATTCAGGTATTGGATTCAAACGATTCGCAACGACAAAGAGAAGTTAACCACTCGTTTGGAAAATGGCAGTGTGTCTTCTGACACTGCCCAAGGTGGAAACATGTGGCAATTGTTCTTCCTAGGATTCTTAGGCGGATTGGTTGCTTTGCTTACTCCGTGTGTATTTCCAATGATTCCATTGACTGTTGCGTTTTTCACAAAAGGAAACAAAGACCGTAAGAAAGGAATTTTCCAAGCGTTGATTTACGGTGGGTTCATCTTCTTGATTTACATTTTGCTTTCGATGCCGTTTCACTTCTTAGATCAGATTAACGAAAATATTCTGAACGACATTTCCACCAATGTTCCTTTAAACATTGTATTCTTCGCCATCTTCATTGTGTTCGCACTTTCATTTTTCGGATTGTTTGAAATAACTCTTCCTGCTGGATTGGCGAATAAGATGGATAAAAATGCTGAAGCAGGAGGAATGTTAGGAGCATTCTTCATGGCACTTACGTTGGCTATTGTTTCGTTCTCGTGTACCGGCCCAATTTTAGGGTCTCTGCTTGCAGGTTCGCTAGCAAAAGACGGCGGAGCAATTCAATTGACTATTGGAATGGGCGGATTCGGATTGGCATTAGGAATCCCGTTTGCGTTGTTCGCAATGTTTCCTGGAATGATGAAGAGCTTGCCTAAATCAGGTGGTTGGTTGAACTCTGTTAAAGTTGTTCTTGGATTTTTAGAAGTAGCACTTGCCCTGAAATTCTTATCTCAAGCAGATTTAGTAGTGCATTGGAACTTATTGAAATACGAGGTGTTCATGGGATTGTGGGTAATCATTTTCTTTGGCATGTACCTCTATCTTATCGGAGCAATCAAGTTTTCACACGACAGTCCAATTCAAAAGTTTTCGAAATTCAGAATCGTGTTCACCACCTTCGTTGGAATGTGGGTGGTCTATTTAGCCAGCGGATTAATCGTGAACAAGGAAGGTACTTCATACAATGCACTCCCCTTAATGAGTGGACTTGCGCCCCCTACTGGTTACTCCTATGCTTACCCAAGTGATTGTCCGCATGGATTGCTTTGCGAACATGATTACACTGTTGCTCTTGAACGTGCCCGAAGAGAAGGCAAACCGTTGTTTGTCGATTTCACAGGATACGCTTGTGTGAATTGCCGAAAAATGGAAGAACACGTTTGGCCTGAAGTTCTTGATTTATTGCAAAATGAATTTATTGTTGTGAGCCTATATGTTGACGACAAGAAAGAATTACCTGCTGATTTGAAAGAAACCGTTGTAACTAAATGGGCTGGAATTGAAAAGGAAATTGAGACTTACGGAGATTTGTGGTCTGCTTTCGAAATTGAAACCTTCAACAATAATTCTCAACCCATGTATGCCATCATTGATCCAATGACTGAAGGCAGGGAAGAGCTGATGAATCAAGTGAAGAGCGGTATTGTTGAAACCTCTGAATTCAAAGCCTGGTTGGAAGAAGGCTTGCAAGCTTTCAACAACAAGTAATGGGTAACGTTTGTCAGACTTCTTGACGCATTGAAAACTTTTTCGTTTCTTCGTAGGGAATGAAAAAAGGACTTTTACTTTTCTTATCGATTTGTTTTTCGCTTGCGCTTTCCGCGCAAAAAACTGTCGTATTCGGAACTGTAATTGACGCCGTTTCCAAACTAACCGTTCCCTTTGCGCCTGTTTATTTTGTTGGAACAAAATCTGGAACAACTACAGACGAAAACGGAAAATACCGGATTGAAACTTACTATTCAAGCGATACTTTGCGCTGCAAAGGAATTGGCTATGCCCAGCAATCTTTCAATGTAAAGCAAGGAACTACGAAAGAAATAAACTTCGCGCTCCTAGATGAAAATACAACGAGCGTAGTTATCATTCGTCCGAAAGACGAGCCCAATCCAGCGATTGAGCTCATGAAAAAAGTCATCGCCAATAAAAAAATTAACAACCGCGAAAAACTAGACGCCTATGAATACGAAGCGTATAACAAGGTCGAGTTCGATTTAAACAACATCAGCGCTGCCATTGCCGACAAGAAACTCATGAAGCCCTTCGAATTTATTTTCGAAGGAATAGACACCACACAAGAAAAACCATACTTGCCGGTCTTCATGACCGAATCGCTTTCCGATTTTTATTACCGCCGCAATCCTAAAATTTCCAAAGAAATAGTCAAAGGCACCAGAGTTACTGGAGTGGAAAATCAGAGTGTGAATCAGTTCTTGGGCGATATGTACCAGAACGTAAATATCTACGACAACGAAATTGTCATCTTCTCGAAAAGTTTCACTTCTCCCATATCTACTTATGCCCTTGGGTTTTACGATTACGGACTGGTAGACAGCGCCTTCATTGAAGGGAAATGGTGTTACAAATTGGAGTTTTTTCCACGTAGAAAACAAGAACTTTTGTTTCATGGTGAAATGTGGATTCACGACACTACCTATGCTGTGAAGCAGGTTGACGCAGCCATTTCCGAAGGCGCGAACATCAATTGGATCAAAGATTTCAGTGTGCATCAAGAATACAACGAAATAGAACACGAAGTTTGGATGCTCGTGAAAGATCAGCTCTTGGTTGAATTCAACCTAAGTGAAAAAAAGATTGGGGTATACGGAAGAAAAAATAGCAGCTACAAAAGATTCATCATTAACAAACCTCGTGAAGATCCATTCTATCAGGGATACACCGACATCGTTGTTGACCCGAACTCCTCTAATCACGATGATGCCTATTGGCAAAGTATGCGGCATACTGCTTTAACAGCCAAAGAACAGCGCATCTTCAGTATGGCAGATACGTTGAAAACTCTTCCGCAATTCCAAACGGTAACCGACATCATTACACTTTTCGTCTCGGGCTATAAAGTGAAAGGAAACTTTGAATTCGGACCGTATTACACGTTTTATAGCTTCAATCCGATTGAAGGAAATCGCTTGCGTTTTGGTGGTAGAACCAGCAATGCGTTTAGCACGAAGATCATGCTCGACGGTTACCTCGCCTATGGATTCCGTGATGAACGTTTTAAATACGGCGTAGGTGGTCTTTATGTCATCAACAAAAGCCCAAGACTAGCTATTTCGGCGCACGGAAAGCGAGACATGGAGCAGTTAGGTCTAGGACCTGGGGCTTTTAGACAAGACAACATACTTTCTTCACTCTTCAGAAGAAATCCAGCAAATAAACTCACCGATGTTACTGACATTAATTCATACATCGAGAAAGAATGGTTATACGGACTCTCCAATAAACTTATTTTCACACACCGCTCTCTTAGACCTGCGGGAACGAAATACACTTACACCCGATTTCTACCTTTAACGAACAGTTACGAAAAAGAGAATTCTCTTATTACAACTGAAATTTCTCTATACACCCGCTTTGCTTTCAAAGAGAAATTTGTCTACGGTGAGTTTGAACGAATAAGTCTCGGAACTAACTTCCCCGTCTTTGAAATGGCTTATAGCCTTGCCCTTCCGGGTGTTATGAATGCAGAATACAAATACCAACGACTAGAAATGCAAGTTTCAGACAAATTGCGCTTCGGGCCTTTCGGGTATTTAAATCTTTCAGTTCAGGCTGGAAAAATTTTCGGAAATCTTCCATACCCCATGCTGCAAATGCACCAAGGAAATGAAACCTTCTTTTACGATGAGGCCAGTTACAATACGATGAATTATTTCGAATTCGTAAGCGACCAATGGGCTTGTGTCTGGGGGTCCTATCACGCAGAGGGATTGTTCTTCAACAAAATTCCCATGCTTCGAAAATTGAAATGGCGAGAAGTCGCAAGCGCAAAAGTCCTGGTGGGCAGCTACGATTTGAAGAATGACGAATTGTTGAGCCGTGATTTTAACGCAGACGGAATTGCAGATATTTATCGATTAAAACAGCCCTATGCGGAAGCTGCGATTGGAATAGAAAACATATTTAAAATTCTTCGTGTCGATGCCCTGTGGCGTCTTTCCTACCTCGATCATGCGAACATTGTTCGCTTCGGATTGCGTGCAAAACTTCAATTCGAATTCTAGCCCCTATCTTTGCAGTATGTTCGGAAAAGCAATCATCCCCAACACCCTCACCATGCTAAACTTAGTGATGGGTTGCGCCGCACTGTTGGCCCATGATGTTCAAGACGCCTTCATATTCGTTCTTTTAGCGGCCTTTGCAGATTTACTTGACGGTTTAATAGCTCGTGCCATTGGCGCGGCTTCCGAAATGGGAAAGCAATTGGATTCATTAGCAGACGTCGTGAGTTTCGGTGTGGTTCCTGCTTTTTGGCTGTATCGTCTTCTTCAACCTGAAATAAAACTGTGGGCTGCGTTAGCTTTTCTTCTTGCTGTTGCCGCTGCTTTTAGATTGGCTCGTTTCAATTTAGACACCTCCTATTCGACGGGATTCAAAGGACTTCCAGTACCAGCAAATGGATTGTTCTGGCTGAGTGTTTTGTCTTTAACCGAAACTAAGCCGCTAAGCAATGAGTTGCACATTGGACTTATTCTTCTTTTCTCAGTGCTCATGGCATCTACTTTACCGCTCCTATCCTTCAAATTTTCAAATTTTAGTTGGAAGGAAAATGCGATGAAATTCATTTTAATTGGAAGCATTGTATTGTCAGCAATCGGTGCACATTTCATTCTGAAAAAAGTCCTATGGACTGTTCCAATTGCCTTACTTTTGTACCTCATTTTATCTGCCGTTCAACACTTATTTGGGAAACAACATGAAAAAGTTTAAAGCTGAAATTAACGTAATGCCGTTGGAAGCATTATTAGATCCACAAGGAAAAGCAGTGACCTCGTCATTGAACAGTTTATCTATTGGAACCATTGCTAACGTTCGCGTTGGAAAACATATGAGTTTATTCGTTGAGTCTGCCGACCATGCGGGTGCAGAACTAATCGTTGATCAAGCATGCAAGAAATTGTTGTGCAACGAAATCATGGAGTATTACACTTTCACTGTTGTAGAAGCCTAATGCGTTTCTACGCACTTCTTGTTTTTTCATTTTTAACACTTGTCGTTAATGCACAATTAACGCAGTTTCTTATTCTTCGAAAGCACGTCGATTTCGGTTACAAATCGAGTGAATCTAAGCGCGAAGTGAAAGCGTTAATTATTCATTCAACTTTCAACGCTTCCTTTCCAAACACACAACATCCCGATACTTTTTCGGTGGAAGGCGTCCTTCAACAATTCAAGCAATACGGTGTTGCCGCGCATTACTTAATCGGAAGAGACGGCCAAGTTTATGAATTAGTGGAACCGAACAACGTAGCGTATCACGCTGGCAAGAGTCAACTTCCCGACGGAACAACTGCTGTAAATTCATGCTCCATTGGTATTGAAATCATGTGTACTTATACCGTTGGCCCAAACGAAGCGCAATATGCATCGCTTCGAAAGCTCATTGATCAACTCGACACGCACTATAAGTTCAAGTACATCCTCGGGCACTTCGACATTGCACCAGGAAGAAAGACCGACCCTTGGCATTTTGTAGATCAGGGGTACTTTAGAAAGTAAATTCTCGCATCGCAATTTTCCGTATCTTTTCTTTTTCAAACCTTAACCGTTCCTATGAAAAAGATTATACTTGCGTTTGCAATACTTGCATCTTTTCGGGCCCTTTCACAAGCTCCTTCGAATGACATTTGCACCAATGCCATTGAATTAATTCCAAACGCTGGATTAGTTGCCTCTACAAACTTGAATACAGTAACGGAAGGCACAAGTCCTTCTTGTGGTGTTGGCGCAGGCGCAGCAATTAAGGACGTTTGGTACAAATTCACTTTTACCGGAGGAACCTTTACGCTAACTACCACGTTAGGCACACTAGCAGACACACGCATGGCTGTATACAATAGCTGCACAGGAACCCAATTGCTTTGCAACGACGACGCTGCGGGAATGGGTTATGCCTCTCAATTGGTTATGACTTGTCCGGCTTTAACGGTCGGAACAACTTATTATGTTCAAGCTGGTGGGTATAACAACTTACAAGGAAATTTTAGCATTCAATTAACCACTGCTGACATCGCGGGTTGCACAGATCCTTCAGCCGGAAACTACAATTCATGCGCTACAGTTGACAACGGATTGTGCAACATTTTTATGCCAAACGAAACATGCGCTACAGCAGCGGCTTTCGTGCCAAACAGCGGCGTCATTGTAACCAATAACAACAACGTTGCCGCAGGGCCAACGCCTGGTTGCGGCGGGACCATTCGCGATATTTGGTATTCATTCGTTTACCTGGGTGGAAATGTAACTATTCAAACTAGCGCTACCACTGGAACCGGACCTGGAATTACCGATACACAAATTGCGGTATACAATGCCTGCAACGGATCTATCATTGCTTGCGATGACGATGATGCTGCAGGTAATTTTTCTATGGTAAAATTTGGTTGTCCTACCGGTAACGGAACCGCCGGAGCGAACGAAGACGACTACTTAACCATTGGGCAAACGTATTACATTCAAGTGGGCGGGTATAACAGCACCATGGGTGAATTCAACTTCAACATAACTGCTACCACTGTTTCAGGTTGCACGAATGCTAATGCAACAAACTTCAATTCGTGCGCAACCATTGACGACGGCACATGTGAATTCCCTGCGCTTGCTTCCAATTTCAATTATTATCCTTCAGGAATGAATTGCATGAATTTTCAATTCAACAATACTTCCACCGGAAATGCAACGGCATTCGAATGGACGTTCCCTGCCGGATGTGTTCCTGCAACTTCAACATTGGAAAATCCAACCACCACTTTTGCGGCAGTTGGAATGTTTCCAGTAACGCTTACAACCTTTGATCCGCAAGGAAACAGCAACAGTGTTACGCTGAATGTGATTGTCACAACTGGACATACCTTAACCCTCGATATCACTGCGGACAACCTTCCACAACAAACTTCTTGGAAAGTCTTCAATCCAGAAAACTTAGTTATTCAGCAAGGCACAACCAACGATGCGAACTTCTGTATTAGCAACAACTGTCACCGCGTTGAAATTTATGACACAGGTGGAAATGGATTGTGCTGCGCGAATGGTGCTGGTAACTACACCGTTTATTTAGATGGAAATTCAGTTGCAACAGGAGCTGCATTCGGCGCGCTTGCAACCATTCAAGTGAATTGTCCACAAGGAACAAGTTGCGACAATGCTATAGTTGCGAATCTCGGTTTGAATAACGTTCCTGCTCCAAACACTTGGTACACCTTTACTCCTTCTGTAAACGGACAGTATCAAATTTCAACATGCGGCTTAGCCGGATGCGATACGAAGATTTGGCTTTACGATTATTGCAACATGGCGCTTTTCGATAACACCATTGAAGCAACCTATACTTTCAACGATGATCTTTGTGGAATTGAAGCGGAGATTACACCTTACCTCGAAGGAGGAATGACCTATTACGTACGCGTGGGCGACGTGGGTGGAGCATGCGGATTAGACGCCTTCGAAGTGCTGTTTGAATACATGGGCCCTATCGTTGGTTGCATGGACTTAAACGCATGTAACTATAGCCCGCTTGCTGAAGCACCCGCTGCATGTTATTACAACGGAGATCCGAACTGTTCGAATGTCGGTCCCGATATAATGGTTGAAGGCAATGTGCTATACACTTCACTTTACCAAACAACATTAACGGCAACAGACGGATGTTTGGTAAATGAAGGTTGTTTGCAGGGACTTGGCACCCGTCAAATCGTGCGCTTCTCCACACGAATCGACAACATCGGAAACCTCGATTATTTCATTGGTGTGCCGAACGTGGCGAATCCACAGTTCATTTTCGATCCTTGCCACAATCACTATCACTATTCTGGATATGCAGAATATCTTTTGTATGACAACAACGGGAATTTAATGCCTGAAATCGGATTCAAAAACGGCTTCTGCGTACTTGACATTGGTTGTGTGACAGGAGTTGCGAAATACGGCTGTGGAAACATGGGTATTACAGCAGGATGTTATGATGTATATAGCTCTGGATTAAGTTGCCAATGGATTGACATTACCAATGTACCCGCAGGAACCTACCACTTGGTGGTTCGCACCAACTGGGATCAAGATCCAGACGCCCTTGGAAACTATGAATTGCGCTATGATAACAACTGGGCGCAAGTGTGTATTTCCTTCGAACGCGATGCCATGAATAACATCATCAACTTCGTGAAACTTCCGATAGGTTCTTGTCCTGAAATCGTTGACTGTGTGGGTCAACTCTTCGGTAATGCTCAACCAGATTGTTTGGGCAATTGTCCAGCTGAAACCAAAAAAGGTGACTTGAATGAAGATTTAAGCTACTCGCAAGTTGATGTAGACATGTACGGAAATTCAGCAGTTAATTCAGATCTGTCAGCATCTATTTGCAACGACTTAAATAGCGACGGGGATATTAGTATTGCAGATGCAGCATATCTTGAAGAGTGTATTCACGCACAAATCGATGCGGGTGTTATACCAGGGAACATGCAACCGTGCGGTTGGGACCCCGAAATTGTAGACGCCTCTGAAACCGTAACGCTCGGCGTTACTAACGTGAATGCTGAATTGGGTTACTTCGATGTAACAATCATGAATCCTAACGGTGAAGTGAACGCACTGCAATTCGATATTGGAGGAGCAACGATTACCAACGTAACATCTCTTCTTCCAATTACAACGTGGTCTTCTATTGTTTACAAAGAAGTTGGTGGAGTGAAGATTGCAGCATTGGGACACTTGGGTAGCATGATTCCCGTGCACTACACACCTACTGCTGTTCTTCGCGTTTATGTTGAATCCTTTACTGGAAATGAAATTTGCATTGCCGCCTTCGATGAAGCTCTGAACATTTTCACACACAACGTACTTACTGAAATCGGACCGTGCTTGCCTGTTCAATACATTGCCGCAAGTGCCACGTTCAACAATTTATCTTGTGTGAATTATCCTGTTCATTTCATAGACAACACGAACAACAATCCAACCTCGTGGAACTGGGTATTTCCAGGCGGAGTGCCTAGCTCTTCATCTCTGCAAAATCCGTATGTGATGTATACGACTCCCGGAATTTACAACGTAACACTTGTGGTAACCAACGGAACAGCGAACGACAGCGTGACTTGGGTAGGTGCAGTAACTGTTTCAAATGAGATTACCTACTACCAAGATGCAGACGGTGATGGCTTTGGTGATCCACAAACGCTTACAACCGGTTGCGAAATTCCTTCGGGATATGTAACGAATGGAAACGATTGCAACGACAACAGTTCGTTCATTACAACGAATGCAGATTTAGACGGCGACGGGTTCTTCTCTTGCATTGACGATTGTAACGATGGAAATGCATTGTCTTATCCAGGTGCAATGGAATTGTGCAACAACTTAGACGACAACTGTGATGGAACAATCGATGAAGGGTTCGATGGAGATGGCGATGGGTTCTCTGCGTGCGCAGGAGACTGCGACGATAACAACGCCGGAATGAATCCGGATGCAACTGAGTTCTGTAACGACGTTGACGACAACTGTAACGGTGCTATTGACGAAGGATTGGGACAAGCTTACTACATGGATATCGACGGCGATGGATACGGAGCAGGAGTGGTTATTTATTCATGCACTGTGCCAACGGGAGCAGCGACGAACAACGACGATTGCGACGACTCTAATCCTGCAATTAATCCTTCAGCAGTAGAGACAGTAGATGGAATCGACAATGACTGCGACGGATATATAGACGAGACGAATATCTATACTTACACGTTGAATGAAATTGGATTGAACCTTTATCCGAATCCAACTTCATCTGATTTAAATATTGAATTGAACGCTCACGCTGGAAATGTTTCGGTGCAAGTGAAAGATGTTTCAGGAAAAAACATTTCGAACTTCCAATTCAACAGTATGCGCTACACAGTAGATGTTTCAGCGTTCGCTCCTGGACTTTATGAGTTTATTTTCCGAACAGAAAATTCATTCACAGTGAAGCGCGTGGTAGTGGAATAAATCTTTGGTCCAATGTTTGAAATTTCGCAACGAAAGTTACGTTAACCAAAAACAAAACGACTTTATGAAACACATCTTCTTGTTTACCGCATTGTCAGTGGGAGCGCTGAGCATGCTAGGCCAAAGTTCTAAACCGACGCCGGTTAAAGTTGAAAATTTACCTGTGCACGCGCTGCGCAGCATTAACAATATCGCATTCACCTCTGGAGAGAAATCGACATACCGCATTCACTACGGATTGGTAGATGCCGGAGTTGCAACCATCTCTGTTGAAGAAGGAAATAAAAAATTCGCGGGAAGAGATACCTACCACATTGTGGGTGAAGGGCACAGTTCCGGATCATTCGATTGGTTTTTTAAGGTTCGCGATAAGTACGAATCGTATGTAGACAAGCAAGGGATTTTCCCTTATCAATTCAAACGCAATTGCGATGAAGGTGGCTACATGATTATGCAAGACTATTTCTTCTTTCAACACAAACGTGCATTCAAGAATAGAAAGAACGAAGGATACCTGGCACCAGCTTTTGTGCAAGACATGATGAGTGCCGCATTCTACGCACGAACCATGGACTTCACCAACACCAAACAAGGCGATATCATAACCATTGAAACATTGGTAGACGATGAAATCTATCGCTTGAAAATGCGCTATGTAGGAAAAGAAACCGTTAGCGTAGACGCTGGAACATTCAAATGTTTACGCTTCGCGCCCGTGGTTCAGAAGGGACGTATTTTCAAAGATCCCAACGACCTAGCAGTTTGGGTAACAGATGATGCACACCACCTTCCAATTATGGCGCAAGCAAAAATTAAAGTAGGATCTATTAAAATGGAATTGCAACAATTCCAAGGCGTAGATATCTGGGGTGTGAAAATTAAATAGTAGCTATACACTTCAACTCAATCGCAATAGGCGAAGGAAGGGCGTTAATCTCTACAGTTGTTCTGCAGGGATTAGCGTCCTTGAAGTATTCAGCATACAAGCGATTATAGGTTTGGAAGTCGCGCTTCATGTTCACCAAGAACACCGTTACGTCTACCAAGTTCTCCCACTTCGAACCGCTCGCATCTAAGATTGCGCGCACATTGTCGAATACATTTCTGCACTGTGCTTCAAAATCGAATTCAATAAAATTTCCGAATTTATCTAACTTCAATCCCGGTACTCCTGTATCGCTCGCATCACTGCCTGCAATGCGCGGACCTACTCCGGAAAGAAACAAAAGATTACCCACTCTTCTTGCGTGTGGATACGCGCCTACTGGCTTCGGTGCGTTATCGGTTGAAATGATTTCAGACATAATTAAAATTATTTTGTGACAACAAATTTACCGGTTCTTGTGGTGCTTCCCGATTTCAATTGATAAATAAATGTTCCTGCATGCGCCGTCTCCCATGAAAGCTGCTCTCTTCCTACAGCCTTCCATTTTTTCGAGTTCAATAATTTTCCATCTAATGAATAAATATTCATCTCTGTAATTTCCCCAGACATCAATTGCATATTGAAATGAATTTCATCTACAGTTGGATTTGGAAAAGCAGAAACCGTTACCATATGTTCCGCTATGGCTTCAACCGAAACTTCCGGTACAACAGGAAGATTGGCAGTATAAATACCGTTTGCATGTGTAGCTACTGCAACGGTTCCGTCGAAGGGGCGTGAAGTAATCATGTTCACGACAGCGTTTCCAATCGTGCTAGCTCCTTCCATTTGCCAAACGGTACTTTCGCCATTCAATTCAGTGGTGCTGAATAAGCCCGCGCTAGTTCCAGCAAAATAAATGGTTGGTGTACTCGGATAAACTTCAACCCAATACACGGCAGGACCGTTACCCGTTCCGTCTACATTCTCTTCCAAATTTCCACTTACATCTAACCACGTTACGCCGGCATCTGTTGAATGAAAAATACTTTTCTTGTTGAAGTTGGAAAAGCTAACCATGACTTCATTCGCGTTTAAATCATTTGTGCTTACAGCAGAAGTGTAGGCGTTCGTTGGGAATAACGTGGAAGATATATTCGTCTTCACAGGTGTTCCGTAGAGATCCGTTAGTTTGAATAATTTTCCAGCTGAACTTCCATAATACAAAATTGAATTATCGGTATACGCCATGTCGAGACATGAGATACTTCCTTGCGTTAGCGTAATTGTACTTGTAGTAACATTCTCCCAATCGGCGGTGTTCCGAGCTGTTAGATAATTTCCTGTTACCGAAATAGTATCTACGCGATCGAGGTACCAAATCATTTTATTTCCAGCAATGAAAAGTCTGTTCGTCCAAGGGTCGAGCAACAAAGGATTAATGAAAAGCGCAGCAGGACCATTCTCCGCATCTATTCGTTCAGTTCCTGTAAGATTGCCGTTTGCATCAATGGACTTCTTGAACATTCTTCCACTTTGAGAACTTGTGATTACATAGTCCGCGCCGAAAGGCATGGCGCAATAGGCACCATCGTCGGCATGCATTTCTCTCCAAGGAGATGTTGCGTCTGAGGTGTGCGTTAACCACGTTCCGTTGTCTTGCATTCCTCCCATTAAAAACTGACTGTTTGTATTGCCTGGCTCGAGTGCTACAGTATAAAATTGCGAAGTGAGATAACCGTTATTCAGCGATTGCCATTGTACACTGTCGGCAGTAAGGTCTGCGGTATATCGCACACCGCCGTCGTTCAGACTGTACATGCCTAAATCGTTCGCAGGATCGAAGGCAATCAAGTGCTGATCGGTGAAATGTTTCGGATAGATATAATCCCACGGTGTTGAAACATTGCAACGATATCCGCCAATCCAATCAGCCGACGTAGAGGTAGCGAACGCATCGGTGCTGCGATGAAGATTCGTTCCGCCAATAAAAACTAAATTTGGAATTGTTGGATGATGAGCAATGCACATGTCAAAACCGTACTGCGTTTTGAACGTTGCAAAATCGTAATCGATTCCAGTAAACAGTTGACAAGGTATGGAAGGAAGATTTGCTGAACGATTGACCCAACTTCCATCTACACCACTTCCATCTCCACCAAGAAAAGTGTATTTGTAGAAGAAGTGATCTATCGGATAGAACGTGTTGTTTATGGTTTCACCCAAGAAATAAATTTCATTTTCGTCTTGCGGATTCGCGCACATCACTGTTCTTCTCAAGTTTGCTATTTGCGGAAGCACAGGAGAAATTTCCGTCCAATTGAATCCGTCTGTACTTCTGAAGAAACCACCACCGTTGGTGCTGTTGTCGCTGAATGAAGCGTAAAGGACACCCGATGGAGTCATCATTACATCAACGAATTCACTTGCACCTGAAGTAAATCCAAGAACTTCCGTCCAGGTATTTCCACCGTCGTTGCTACGAATAATGCCGTTGTAAACTGCAGCGTATACCACGTCTTCAATTAAGTTCGTGTGATCGGTAATGACGCGCCAAACAAAATCATAGCTACCGTTTTGCATGTTGTTCTGTGGTGTTCCGCTAGATGTTGACATGAGGTGTGACCACGTTTGTCCGTTATCGGTGCTCTTCCACATGCCGTCTCCACTGAGTAATGCAGTGAATGAGGTTCCGGAAACCACTCCGTAAAATTCTTCTCCTGAACCGTAGTACCAGGTGTTCTCATGACCCGGACGTGTGTCTTGCGCAATGCAACTTACACTTTGCAATTGCTCAGGATTGGTGGTTTTGTTCCAAGACTGTCCCGCATTCAAGGAATTCCACATTCCTCCTGTAACAGAACCTGCAATCAGATGATTGCTGTTCAACACATCCGCTGCGAAGGCACGCGTTCTTCCTCCAATGTTATAAGGGCCTCTGGAGGTCCAGCCGTAATCTCTATCTGCCACTCGCGGCATGTGATTCGCGAAGTTCACGCAACGTTCAAAAATTCCACTCGGCACCTCTCCTGTTTCCGGATCGCGGTTACGCATGTATTCAAAATATTTTCTGCTTGAAGGGTTAACCCCAAATCCCTCTTCCATAGGACCACCTTTGAATTCAATCTTCGTAACGGAAGGAATAAAAAAGTAAGCGCCTAGAACAACTAATAAAGCAAGTGAAAAGGAAATAAATACCGAACGCATTTCGAAAGATTTAGTGTTCAAATATAAGCCTTGCGATGTTCAATAAAACAGGTTGAAGTGTGTTTTAGATTAAACACTACCCACTATTTTCGAAACATGAAGAAGACCCTCTTTCGCCTAGCGCCGCTATTTGTAATCGCATTCACTTTTTTGTTTTCATTGAAAGGAAATGCGCAGAGCATTTACAAAGACCTTTATCCGAATGGAAAAATTCGAAGCATTGGAAAATTCAATGTGGTTGGAAAGGAAGACAGCATTTGGAAATTTTACTATGAAGACGGGACGCTTCAAGAAGAGAGCACCTATCGAAACGGTTACTTCAACGGGAAAGTATTCCGTTATCACACGAACGGAAAATTACAGGTGGAAGGGTATTTTCGATTCGGC
Source organism: Flavobacteriales bacterium (assembly GCA_044371675.1). Classification (GTDB taxonomy): domain Bacteria; phylum Bacteroidota; class Bacteroidia; order Flavobacteriales_D; family Sanyastnellaceae; genus CAIZGX01. Next base: position 8,352 of record JBILTF010000020.1, on the reverse strand, counting down.
CAAGAAGACAGTATTCAACGCACGTTCAACGAAAAAGGAATTAAAATTCAAGAAGGAAATTTTTTAAAGGGAAAAAAGAATGGTGAGTGGAGTGCCTATTACAACAATGGAAAATTGAACAGTGTGTTGAAGTACGACACCTCTGGCGTTTTGCTTGTTTCGTATTTCGATAACAAAGAAAAACAAACAATTTCAAATGGAAACGGAGTACTTTCAGAAGTGAATGAAGACGATAAAATTTTAAGTCGAACAGCCTATGCAAATGGGGTGCCTGATGGAATTTTCGAAGCCTTTTTCTCGAAGGGAAACATTCAAACTTCCGGACAATATGTGAAGGGAATCAAAGATGGAAAATGGAGTGAAAACTTCAGCAACGGTAAACTACGAAAAACAACAACATACTCGCAGGGTTTGGTAACAGGGCCTTACGAAGAGTATTTCGACAATGGTAAGTTGTATGTAAATGGAAATTTCGACAACGGAAAGAAGACCGGAAACTGGGAATGGTATCGGGAAAATGGAGTGAAAGACATGGAAGGAAATTTCGTGGAAGATCTTCAAGAAGGCGATTGGATTTTTTATCACGATAATGCTGTTTGGCAATCGAAAGGAAAATATTCCAGTGGAAAAATGGAAGGAAAATGGGTGTATCAATATCCAAGTGAAAAGAAATGGAAGGAAGGAAATTTTGTTGCAGATAACAAAGAAGGCAAATGGAGCACGTGGTATGAAGACGGGGAGATGTTGCAAAAAGGAAATTACAAGTTGGGGGAAGAAGATGGAAAATGGATGAGTTGGTATGAGAATGGAAAAGTGAAGGATGAAGGAAGTTTCAAGGCAGGTAAGATGTCTGGAAAATGGATCGGTTACGAGCCGAAGAACGGAAGGTATTTGTATATCGGAAGTTGGAAAGACAATCAGAAGGTGGGCAAGTGGATGAACTATTCTGAACGCGGACAATTGGAAAGTGTCATTACCTACGGAAAGAATGGCGAGTTGAATGGCACTTCTATTTTGTACAACGAAAGTGGCAGACCTATTAGTGATGGGAAATTCAAAGAAGGCAAACGCACAGGTCGTTGGAAATACCATTACGATTTCGGTGGACTATGGCGCGATTGCACTTACGCCAATGGCGAACTGAACGGACCCAGCAAGATCTATACTGAAAACGGAATCTTGGAAGAAGACGCGAATTACAAGAACAACCGTTATCACGGCGAATACACCATGTACGACAAGAAGTCAGGAAAGCTTGTTCAGCGTGGCATTTACGAGAACGGCAAGATGGTTAAGTTCTTGGAAGGAACGCCGGTGAGGAAATGATCGTGCGAAGGTCCTCCGTTAAATTGAGCCGCGAGTATTTCATAACTCTCGGATTCAAAGGCTCATTTATAATACAAGGAAAAGACTGCTTAATGAATTCGTAAATGCGTTCTTCATCGTTAAAGGCAATCATTTCGCCGCTTTCGCTTTCGTGAATGACACGCGCGCAATCACTAGTGACACTACCTATGCCGAGCACGCGATTGCCCGTTGCGACGTACTCAAATATTTTTCCAGTTACACGGCCTTCTTCGTTGGCATTCTGATTCAAGATAACCAACAACAATTGAGGCGTTAACATGAGATCTAAAACCTCGTTGTGCTTCACGTATGGAATGTATTCCAGATGTTCGGAAAGTCCATTTCGTTTTACGTCTTCCAACACAGAGCCGTCTGTTGGACCAACCAACCGAATAATCATTCGGTTTTTGAATTCTTCACTTTCATTCACCAAGCGAGACAAGGCTCGCCACAAGGCCGGCGCATTGCGATCGTCGCCAAAGGTGCCGTAGTGACCAAGAATGAATTTGTCGGTTGGCTTCAATTCTCTTCCTTCAAAATCTACGTGATCGAATCCGTTTGTTAAGACATGAACCTTGCTTCCGCGAATCTTCTCGTACTCTGCACTCAAATACCAACTCACCGTTTGCACGGCAGTTGCAGAGCGCAAAACACTTCGCTCTAAATACTCATGCTTCAATTTTGCCCGAGCACTCATCTGAAACTTGTCGGCATTGTCCATATTCACCCACGGATCGCGAAAATCTGCTAACCACGAAATTCCTGTGTTCTTATTCACACGCTTCGCAATCAAATGCATGCTGTGCGGAGGCCCGGTACTCACAATCATATCAACCGGATTCTCTTTCAAATACTTCAACAAGAAATTAGAGGCAGGACGAATCCAAAACATGCGCGCGTCTGGAATTAAAATATTCCCGCGTACCCAAGCCATCAAGCGTTCCATGAAAGAAGGTCCTTTTTCACTGCGAATAAATCCTGCACTTATTCCGGCATCGCCCTTTCCAGTTGCTTTTCGCAAAGCACGATAAGGTTCGAAAATGGGACAACGAATCACTTCCACTCCTTCCGGAATTTCAGTAAGCAACGTTTCATCGTAAACAGGATAATCAGCATTCTCAGGAACAAACACCACGGGCTGCCAATCGCTGTTGTGTAAATACTTCACAAACTTCAACCAACGTTGAACCCCTCCTCCACCTGCAGGAGGCCAATAATAGGCTATGATTAATACGCGCTTCTTCACTACTTGCAAAATTCGCAATAATCCGACTCCGGATTGTGCCTAAATGTTTGCGTTTCCAACAAACTCTTCAACACTTCCAACAATTCCTCTTCGAACTTGTCCACGTCCGCTTCACGCAATACCGCGGGATCATCTCCTCGCAAAAGCGAAACAGGTCCTTGCTTGGCATGCTTCAATCCGAACAACATCGCTTTTGTATTCTCCGGCGCATGTCCGCCTTTCACCCACATATATGAATACGTTAAAATTTGAAGTAGCTTCGGTTTGGTGTCCTTCAACCAAGGACCTTCTTTGTCGCTTAGCTTCAATTCATCGGGCTTCACACTTCCTGTCTTGTAATCCAAGACTATAAAGTTTCCAGCTTGCTCATCTACACGATCTGCCTTTCCCCGAACACGTGCAGGAATATCCAATCCAATTTTATCCATGGGAAGTTCTGCCATGAGATCTACTTCCACCCCGTTCACCAATCGCTCTTGACCTTCGTTGCGTGCATCATTGAACTGCTTTTGATCGTATTCCAACACTACTTCTATCATGCGCTTCACAATGCGTCGCATGATAATATCGAAACCGGCCAATTCGAAATTTGAATTGTAAAGTTTAACAATGGCGGCGTCTATAAGCGCATCTAATTCCAATTTGAATCCGTCAAAATCCGCATCGTGAATCGTCATTCCAACAAAACGCTTGTACAGCGTTTCCAACACATCGTGAACAATAGAACCAAATGTGGAAGCCTCCATGTTTTCTTCCAAGCTTTCAACTTCGCCCAATCCTACAACATAGCGGTAGTAGAAGTCGAGCGGACAACGCATGAACTTATTCAATGCCGAAGGCGAAATTCCATATTCCAACAAAGCATGAATGCGCTCGGTTGAAAAATCATTTGCCTCAATCTCTTCTTCACCTGTTTGCAAAAACTTATTGCTGTGCTCAAAGTCCTCGTACCGAACGTTCGTTCGGTCTCCGTATCCCGTTAGCTCTTGTCCAATTTGCATGAGATAGCGCGAAGGCTCTGTCATCTTGTAGTCCGAACTCAACGTGTGATACAACAAACGAATATCTTCTGCGCGTTGCATTAATCGGTAAAACGAATAGGCAATGGTACCTTCACGTTCTTCAGCCGAAGGCAATTCAAACGCTCTTCTTAAATCAAAAGGAATGAGTGACAGCGCTCTTCCATTACCAGGAAACTGTTCGTCGTTCGCACCAACAATAATCACATGTTTGAAATCTACCGCACGCGTTTCCACCATACTCAAAACCTGTAGACCTTCCAACGGCTCTCCTTGAAAGGCTATGGTCTCTTGCGATGCGTAATGCTGAAACAATAGATCTAACAAAGGTACTTCATTCAGAAATGCATTTCCTTCCATGTGCATTTCAATTCGACCTAAAATCTGTTGAAGTCGCAAAGCCGTTTCCTTCGTCAATTCATCGGCACTGTCCGCTTCAATAAACACAGAAAGAAACTTCTTCAATCGAACAATGCAATTCGGCAAATCGAAATTCTCAACGGTCAGTAATTCTTCCAACGTTTTCATAGCCGGAAGTTTTTCAACCAACTCCTTCAATTCCTTTTCTCGGATGTAAATAAACTTTCGTCGCATGACATACCGCTGAATTTCTCTCCGCTCCGCAGAGGGAATAAGAATGTTTAAATCGGTTTGCAAAATCCATTGCGAGAAATCCTTGTAATACATTCCCTTCTTCACTTCCTTAGACAAGCGACTCCACATGCGCAAAAGCATTCGCACCGCGCGAAACAAAGCCACCTGATCAATGGGATATCCCAAGGCCACATTCACGGGTGAATCTATTGACAATCCATTTAAAAACGGACGTAGCAAGAACGGTTGAACCAAAACCACTGCGGTATTGGCTCGATCTTCTTCACTCATTTCATTCACTAATTTCGAAGCCGCGAAAGCAGAAGCCAAAGGCGTGACAACTTTCGAGAATGTTATGGTTCGACTGCGGGTATTGAAATCATCTGTCTTCGCAATGGGCATTCTTCTATCTTCCCACGAGCGGAAAAATATTCCAGCTTCATGAATGGGATTGTTCACGTAATAGGCATCTGCATCGAAACGGAAAAACACTTTTCCTGTTTTGTGAAGACGTATCACCCACTTCTCTTCGGCCTTCGAAAAGGCTGTTATTCCAACAAAATAAATTGCATCTGCATTCGAAGGGAAGTTCACTTCCACCTTCTCTTCCGCCATAGCTCTGTTAAGTCTTGCATAACTGTATGCATGCTGCTCGTTTTGCAATTCAACAAAACGATGATACACTTTTCCAAGGTCAAGCCAGAAATCTGCGTAATCTTCTTGCGCATCGGTTAAGGGTTGAATGCCAAAGCTCCAATTTTCAATATCCTTAATATCTTTCAAATTCTTGAATACATCGCCCGGATTGGCAAGCGCCACATCTATATCGTTGAAATCATCAAGCGCCATGCTTCCCCATTTCATAAAGACTTCAAACGAATCTGGACTTTCAACCACTTCGGTGTAGGCGCGATAAAGCAAGAGAAGTAAACTCAATTTTTCTTCCGTTCTTTCTTTCACTAAAGATTTAACAAATTGCGGAAGCAACGTGAGCTGTGGCGTAAGGAAGGCAGAACCTAAAATTTCAAACAGAAATTTTTTCAAAAAAACCTTCGAGCGATTACTCGGGAGAACCACAATTATTCGGTGTAAATCTTTACCGTGTTGGTCAATGAGTTCTTGAGCAATTCGCCTTAAAAAAAGTTCTTCTGAATTTGTTTGCATATTCGCAGTATGAATTTCCCAAAGTTTCTAAAATTTCCAGAAGGAAAACGCATTGTTCAAATCTTTTCCTCAACAACTTTTGAAGAAGTTGTGGTTATGGGCACTTCTTACTTCATTCACACCAACAATGCCGTAACGCATGCCGACCGCATTTACGTTATGGACTTGCTGGAAGGCGGAAATGGTTCAGAATTCATAACCAATGAGGAGTATATTGAAATAAAAGCCCGCATTTCTTCCAATTACATATTGAAATCCATTTGAACAAACGCGTGTTCGAATTACGGCGTTCATAGCCGATAGCCCACACCATTCCTTTCTTTTCTTTACTTCATGAAACTTCAGTTTGAAAAAAATGTCGATTTGTTGCCGCACAACACGTTTGGCATTTCAGCAATAGCGAGAGAATTTGCACGCATAGACCAACCTGAACACGTCCAAGAGGCGTTGGAGTATGTGCGTCAGAGCAAGAACTATCACCTGGTACTTGGCGGTGGCAGCAATATTCTTTTCACGCAAGATGTAGATGCTATTGTTCTTCAAAACAGATTATTCGGAATTGAATTGGAGAAGGAAGACGACATGCACGTGTATGTTCGAGTGGCCGCCGGGGAGAATTGGCACAATTTCGTCTTGCATTGCATTCGAAATAAATGGGCGGGGGTTGAGAATCTTTCACTCATTCCAGGATGTGTCGGTGCCAGCCCCATGCAGAACATTGGCGCTTACGGGGTAGAAATGAGCAGCGTATTGCATTACGTTGAAGCGGTGAATATTTACACTTCGGAAAGACACACTTTTTCATTGAGCGATTGCGAACTCGGTTACCGTGAAAGTATTTTCAAGCGGAAAGAAAAAGGCAATTGGTTCATCACACACGTGGGTTTCAAACTGAACAAGCGTCCTGTATTTCATATTGAATACGGCGCCATTGCAGACGAACTAGATAAGATGGAAATTGATACGTTAAGCATTAAGCACATCAGTCAAGCCGTTATCGCCATTCGATCATCAAAACTACCTGACCCGAAAGTCTTGGGCAACGCTGGAAGCTTCTTCAAAAATCCAACGGTAGATCTTTCGGTCCTTCGAGCCATTCAAAAGCACGACGATAAAGTTCCGTTTTATCCTGTGGATGAAAACACGGTTAAAATACCCGCTGGATATTTGATTGAACATGCCGGTTGGAAAGGCAAGCGCGTTGGAAACTGCGGTGTGCATGAAAAACAAGCCTTAGTTCTGGTGAATTACGGCGGTGCAACTGGACACGAGCTCTATTCGCTGAGCACAGCCGTTATGACCGATGTCAAGAATAAATACGGCATCGAATTGGAGCGCGAAGTAAATGTGTGGTAACTTTGCACCTCATTATAAAACCCAACTATTTTGAGCACAATCAGATTTAAAACAGCAGGCACGCCATTTTTCGATCATTTGAAGAACGGAGTAGATTCATATTTCAACGCTACACGTCGCAACAGATGGGGCAATGGGCTCATTTATGTTAAAGCTATTGTCTTGTTAACGAGCTTTTTCGCACTCTACATTTCACTTGTTTTTGGAAGTCTTTCCATTTGGATGAACCTTGGCGCTTGCGTGCTTTTGGGACTGACCTTGGCTGGAATCGGATTCAACTTGATGCATGATGGTGCGCACGGAAGTTTTTCAGACAAGAAATGGTTGAATGAAATTATGGCTCACACCTTAAACATGGTTGGTGGTGATGTAAGTCTTTGGAAAACGAAACACAACGTCATTCACCACTCATTCACGAACATTGAAGGTCACGACGACGATATTAATATTCAGCCCATGATGCGCACGAATGAGAATCAGCCACGTTACAAGATTCACCGCTTTCAGCATATCTACGGATACATTCTTTACTGTTTAACTTACATCTCTTGGATATGGATCGACGATGTGAAGAAATACAGAACCCAACAAGTGGGTATTACTAAACTGAAAAAGTTCACCTTCATCAATCACTTTACTTTTTGGGCGACGAAGTTGAGCTACGTTGCAACGTTTATAGTTCTTCCTATTATTTTCAAAGGATTGTTGGCTGCCATTTTAGGATACTTAATTGTCTCTATGGTAACTGGAATTGTTATCGCTGTTGTGTTTCAATTGGCACACGTGGTTGAGTCTGTTTCATTCAATAACCCTGAGGACACCAACGGAATAATTGAAGAAGAATGGGCCATTCACCAGATTAACACCACTAGTAACTTTGCAACGAAGAACCCTTTGGTGTCTTGGTTTACTGGCGGATTGAATTACCAAGTGGAACACCATTTGTTCCCGCGTATTTCACACGTTCACTACCCGGCATTGAATAAAATCGTTCGCGAAACCTGCGAGAAATTCGGTGTTCAATACCACGAATACGGAACTGTCATTGCCGCGGTGCGTTCACACACGCGTCACTTGAAGACGATGGGAATTGCCGACTAAAACGTTGCGCAAGGAATAATTCTTCTCTTTACTTTCCGCATATTTCTGTTGTTCGCCCACAAGTAGGTGACACTAATTTCATGGGAGCCTCCCGTGTTTCCTAAGGCCAACTGAGACGTGGTTATATCATAGCTATACCCTACCTTATAATTTCCTGTTTGAAATCCAATCAGTGCAGAGAATGAATCTCTGTTTGGATGTTGGTATTGATTCGATTTAATTGGAAGTCCCCGATACCAGATTCCCAATACAACGGGATTCAATTCCGTATAAATTCCAATGTCTAACTGATCAAATTTTCCTTGTGCTTGGTAGTTAAACGCGAGCACCATATCCTTTCCAACTTTCGAATAATAATTCGACTTAATCTTTTTTCTAACTCCTCCGTGAACGGAAAGACGTGTCGGAATAATTTCGGTCGTAGCGTTGTAAATGGCTTCATTCGGTTTGTTCATGTGATAAACCGAAACACCCATCCAAGCTTTTGCCGAATACAACAGGGCACCAGCAGAAGCGTCGAAATAC
>JBILTF010000128.1:0-3081 GCA_044371675.1 Flavobacteriales bacterium | reverse complement strand
GCTTTTATTTATGCTGAAGTCCCTGCCGGACAAGGCGTGTATGTTTGGAACGACTACAACGACAACGGCATCAAGGAACTTTCGGAATTTGAAGTCGCTGCGTTTGCCTATGAAGCAAATTACGTGCGTCTGCCCGTTCAGACAACCGATTATCAGAGTGTTTACACAACGGCATTTACTACTTCTTTGAATTTGAATCCACGACAATGGAAGAATAAAAATTCAAGTTTGTACAATGCTATGAAAGTATGGAGCACTCAGCTCATGAGTCGTGCAGAGCGGAAATCTACTGATGGTGGAATCGAACATATTTCACCGCTGTATACCAATGAAGATTATTTGGTTTCTGCTGGAAATGTTTTTCGCGGAACACTTTTCTACCGCAAGTCGGATCCCAATTTCAGCGCCGATTTTACTTCGCAGAAAGTCATGAATAAGGCGTTTCTTCTTTCCGGATTTGAAACGCGCATAGAGCAGTCCTTCACAATTAATTTCAGAAAGGCAATTGAATCAAGCGTTCAGTTTTTACTTCAAGGTACTTCCGGAAACAAACAAACCTCTTCCGATTTTTTGGCGACGCGAAACTTTTCTTCCACATATATCACTGCAACTCCTTCGTTCGCGTTTCAACCTACAAACAACAAACGTTTTTCAGTCTTAGGCGAATACGCAATCAGAAAAGGCAATGCTAGCGAATCTGCCTTCCAAGCGCAAAGCCTTTCTGTGGGCGCCGATGCGCAAGTAGAATCTAAAAACGGACAGTTATTCAAAAGTGAATTCAAGTACATACGCATTGAATTCGAAGGCGATGCAACAGGACCAGTTGTGTATGATGCGTTAGGCGGATTGCAAGCAGGAAATAACCTCACCCTTGCATGCGCATGGCGCAAAACAATCAATCAGAATTTGCAACTTTCGTTGAATTACAATGGAAGGAAAAGTGACGGACGTGATATTGTTCACGCCGGAAATATGAGTGTGCGTTTGTTGTTTAACTAAACCACATCATAATTTCTTCCAACTGCGCAGCATCCACATCGAGCTTATTCTTCTTGCGGTATTGATTCAAGTTTTGGTGCAATGCGGTTGGCTTAGTTTCCTTCAATTTATCCAATGAAAGAAATCCCATGCTTACGATTGCTTCTATCCAATGTGCTTGAATTCCTTTTGCTTCAAACGACGCAAGATCTGGACCTTCTTGTTTCTTCTCGGGACGCATTTGTGGGAAGAACAACACCTCTTGAATGCTCTCGTTGTTGGTCATCATCATAACCAAGCGATCTACGCCAATGCCCATTCCGGAAGTAGGCGGCATGCCGTATTCCAACGAACGCAAGAAATCGTAGTCAATGAACATGGCTTCATCGTCGCCGCGCTCCATAAGACTCGCTTGCTCTTCGAAGCGCTCGCGTTGGTCGATAGGATCGTTTAACTCTGAATAAGCATTCGCCAATTCTTTTCCGTTCACCATTAATTCGAAACGTTCTGTAAGTTCAGGATTTTCGCGGTGACGCTTACACAATGGCGACATCTCTACAGGATAATCTGTAATGAATGTAGGTTGAATGTAATGCTTCTCGCACATCTCACCGAATAGGGTATCGATGAGTTTTCCTTTTCCCAAATTTTCTCCGGCATCTAATCCCAATTCTAAACACTTCGCACGAAGCTCGTGTTCGGACTTTCCGGTAATATCGAACCCAGTGTACTCTTTAATCGCATCGGTCATAGTAACGCGCGCGAATGGGGCTTTAAAGCTTAATGTTTTTTCTCCGAACTGAACTTCAGTTTGTCCAAGCGCCTCCATGGCCACATGCTCCAACATTTGCTCGGTGAAATTCATCATCCAGTTGTAGTCTTTGTAGGCCACATAAATTTCCATCACAGTGAATTCCGGATTATGCGTGCGATCCATTCCTTCGTTGCGGAAGTTTCTGCTGAACTCGTAAACCCCATCGAATCCGCCTACAATAAGTCTTTTCAAATACAATTCATTCGCAATACGCAAGTACATGGGAATGTCGAGCGAGTTGTGATGTGTTATAAACGGACGAGCAGAAGCTCCTCCAGGTATAGGCTGAAGCACGGGAGTATCAACTTCCAAATATCCTTTGTCGTTGAAGAAATTGCGCATAGCATTCACAATCTTGGTGCGCTTCACGAAGGTGTCTTTCACTTTCGGATTTACAACAAGATCTACGTAGCGCATGCGGTAACGCAATTCAGGATCGGTGAATGCGTCGTAAATATTTCCATCTGCATCGGTCTTCACCATTGGAAGTGGCTTCAACGATTTTGCAAGAACTTTTAATCCGGAAACATGTATTGAAATTTCACCCAACTTCGTAGTGAATAACGTCCCTTCAATACCAACGAAATCGCCGTAATGCAAAAGGTGACGAACAACCTCTTGGTAAAGCGATTTGTCGTCGCCTGGACACAATGCATCTTGATTGATGTAGAGTTGAACTCTTCCGGTTGAATCGAAAAGATCGGCGAACCCCGCCTTTCCTTGAATACGCTGATTCATTAAACGTCCGGCAACAATAACCTGTTTACCCTCTTCGTAGTTCGCCTTTATTTCTTCGGCGTTTGAAGTGGTAATAAATTCTTCAGCAGGGAAGGGATCAATGCCTAGCGCGCGCAATTTTGCGAGTGCTTCTCTGCGTACAATTTCTTCAGGGGAAAGATTCAAACTCATGAACGCGAATTTAGCACAATTACGAACTCGCCCTTCGGTTCGTGTGTGCTGAAATGCGCTAAAAGTTCAACAAGTGTTCCGCGACGCGTTTCTTCGAATTTCTTAGATATTTCGCGGGAGACAGAGCATTGGCGGTCTTCACCACAGAACTTTATTAACTGTTCTAAGCATTTCACCATGCGGTGAGGCGATTCATACAGGACTGAAGTGAAGGGGTTTTCGGCTATTCGCTTGAGTTGTGTTTCTCTTCCTTTTTTTTGTGGAAGGAATCCTTCAAATATAAATTTATCGGTTGGAAGTCCACTGTTTACGAGCGCAGGAACAAACGCCGTTGGGCCTGGAAGGCATTCAACAGGAATGTTATTTTGAATGCATGCGCG
>JBILTF010000080.1:0-10814 GCA_044371675.1 Flavobacteriales bacterium | reverse complement strand
GTCGTTTTGATTGCCAATAAGATTCAATTCAGAAAGTCCGTAAAAATTTTGATCTACGAATTTGTCTACATTAATCTTGAACGATTTCTTCTGCGCATTCAAAGAGGTGTTGCCGCGAAAGCGAACACCAATGCCTGAATAGGCAGAGAACCCGGAAGAAAACGTATATACCATGGCTGCAGGAAATTCATGTGAATTTCCCAAGTTGTTGTACATGGCCAACAATGAATCGGGATCAATGGTTATAGAAACACTCGCAACCTCATCTTGAAGAAAAGCCTCGTTGAATGCGGGTTGTTGAGCAAAAGAAATTTGAAAAAGAAAAAAAACACCCAATGAAATCAGAAGCGTTTTCATTTCTTCGAGAACAATTGAGCGGGTTTGTGCAACACACCTTGTTGTTTCTCTTCCAAGGCAGTTACGGTTTCGGTGCGAAGAATATTCTTTCTGAAATTGCGCTTGTCTAATTTCTTGTCGAGAATAATCTCATACAATTTCTGCAACTGCGACAATGTGAATTTTTCGGGAAGAAGTTCGAAGCCAATGTGGTCGGCCATGAGTTCATGACGAAGCATAAGCAAGGCTTTGTGTACAATTTCGTTGTGGTCGAAGGCAAGAGATGGAATGTTGTAAACGTCTACCCAATAGGTTTTTCCTGCGAATGATGCGGCTTTCGGTTTGAACTCAGACAGCTTTACCAAGGAATAATATCCAATGGTTAAAACGCGTCGTTCAGGATTTACACGAAAGGTTCGAAGCCACTGCTGATCTTTCAATCCGCGAACACGATTCGGATCTCCGAATGCATGGAACTGTTTCAAATAAATTCCCTTTAAAGAAGTTAATTCTTGCAGAATACGCTTTGCCGCTTCGTCTAAACTTTCATTGTCGAGCACCAAATCTCCAGGCACCGCATTCTGCGTTTTTAAGTGAACCGTATTTGGCTGCTTTTGCTCAATTAACAACACTTTCAGCGTGTCGTTATCGAATCCGAAAACAACGCAGTCAACGGATACATCCATTCCCAGCGTGTTTTTTGGTGTTAGTTCACTATTCTTCTTGCTCATGATACTTCGTGTGATAAATACACTTTCAAATGTAAAGCAAAAATTTCATTTACATTCGTGGCTATGATTAACGCCGCACTTCGTCCGCTTTCCATTGGAAAGAATGAAATTAAGAATCGCTTCATCATGGGTTCCATGCATACCGGTTTGGAAGAAGTTCCAAACGGATTCGAGGCCATGGCCGAGTATTTCGCAACACGCGCAAGAGGCGAAGTAGGACTCATGATTACCGGAGGCGTTTCTCCGAATGAAGAAGGACGCTTGTGGCCGGGAGCGATTTGTTTCAATCGTGAAAATGAAATTTCGAAACATAAAATCATTACCGAAGCCGTTCACGATGCAGGAGGAAAGATTGCCATGCAAATTCTGCATGCGGGCCGATACGGAGTGCACGACAAATGCGTAAGTCCTTCTGCGTTGCAGGCGCCCATTAACATCTACACACCTCGCGCATTAAGCGTGGAAGAGATTCAGCAGACCGTTCGCGATTTTATTCGTTGCGCGGAATTGGCGGAGCAAGCGGGATATGACGGCGTGGAAATCATGGGCAGCGAAGGATATTTTTTGCACCAGTTTATTGCTCCAAGAACCAACAAACGCGAGGATGAATACGGAGGTTCTTTTGAAAGCAGAATGCGTTTGCCACTTGAAGTTGTTCGCGGCATTCGCGAAGCGGTGAACGAAAAGTTTATGCTCATTTATCGCATTTCAGTTGCCGATTTGGTGGAAGAGGGAAGCAGCAAAGATGAGATTATTGCCTTTGCGAAAGCCTTGGAAAAAGAAGGCATTCATTTGTTGAATACCGGTATTGGGTGGCACGAAGCGCGCATTCCAACGATAAGTATGCGCGTACCACGAGGCTCTTTTGTTTGGGCTGCGGAATTGTTGAAGCAACACGTTTCCATTCCGGTTTCTGCAACTAACAGAATCAACACGCCCGAGTTGGCCGAAGAAATTATTTCATCTGGAAAGGCCGACGCTGTAAGCCTTGCGCGTCCGTTTTTAGCCGATCCGAATTTTGTGTTGAAGGCGAAACAGAATCAGTCGAACCTCATTAACACCTGCGTAGGATGCAATCAAGCGTGTCTCGATCAGATCTTCTCGGGTGAAATAGCTTCGTGCTTGGTGAATCCGTTTGCCGCAAGAGAACTTCAATTGAAGATTGTTACTTCCGAACACAAAAAGAAAATAGCCGTTGTAGGAGCAGGAGTATCTGGACTCACAGCAGCGCTGGTTTTGGCGCAGCGCGGCAATGAAGTGGAAATTTTTGAACAGCAAGATTCCATAGGCGGACAGTTGCGTTTGGCTGCGCAGGTTCCGGGGAAGGAAGAATTTGCAGAGACCTTGCGTTATTACACCGAGCAATTGAAAACGCACGATGTGAAAATTCATTTGAACACCTCCTTCCAACTGAAAAACTTTAAAGAGAATTGTTTCGAAGAAGTGGTTTGGTCTACTGGCGTGGTTCCCAGCACTTATGCTTGGGAAGAAAACGACGGCTCGCTTCCAGTGTTGAATTATGTGGAAGCCATTCAGAAGAACGCTTCATTAGGCAATGAGGTTGTTGTTTTAGGTGCAGGTGGAATTGCCATGGACGTAGCTTCGTTGCTTGCGGAAAACAGTGAAACGAAAGAAGAATACAGCGCTCATTGGGGAATAGATACGCTGTTGGAACATCGCGGTGCCCTTCAAGAAAAACAAGAACGCACTCCTCTTCGCAAGGTTTCTATTCTTCAGCGAAGCAATAAGAAGTTGGGAAATAAATTGGGAAAGACAACGGTTTGGTCTCACAGATCCGAGCTTCAACAATTGGGAGTAGGGGTCTTCAACGGATCTGTTGGATTGAAGATTTTAGGCGGGGAGTTGTTGTTCAATTCAAACGGAATAGATTATGTGTTGAAGCCCAACGCAATCGTATTGTGCCTGGGGCAACAATCTACTCCTACGCATATATTATCGTTGGTGGAAGAGGGCGTTCCTGTTCACGTTTTAGGTGGAGCGAGCGATACAGCATTGCTCGACGCGAAGAAAGTTATTCGCGAAGCAACCGAGTGGGCCTTGAAATTTTAGTTGTGAAAAAATAGAGTTGGTGTATTAAGTACACTTTCTTTTCTTTGTGCCTTCAATTCGAATAAAAAGAAATCATGATAAAATATTTATCTACGCATCCGTGGTCAATTGTTGAAGAAGATTTTCATGCCGATCTGCAACGCAGTTCTGAAAGTATTTTCAGTATTGGCAATGGAAAATTCGGACAGCGCGCCAATCACGAAGAAGCGTTTTCGGGGAATACCTTGCAGGGAAGTTATGTGGCAGGTGTGTATTATCCAGATAAAACCCGCGTGGGATGGTGGAAGAACGGTTATCCGGAATATTTCGCGAAGGTGTTGAACTCGGCGTTTTGGATTGGAATAGACGCGACCATAAACGGAGAAGTGTTCGATTTGAATACTTGGACGGTTTCGAATTTTAGAAGAGAATTGAACATGCGCAAAGGCTTGTTGCAACGTTCATGCATAGCTACTTCGCCGAAGGGAACGAAGGTGTCGTTAATCGCAGAGCGCTTTTGCAGTTTGGCCAATGATGATGTTGCTGCTATTCGGTACAGCATAACTCCGTTGAATGGAAAAGCGGAAATTAAATTCGCGGCATTCATTGAAACGGAAGTCCGCAATCACGATAGCAATTACGATGAATTATTCTGGAATCCGATTTCAACAGCGGTTTCAGCAAGTGGAGGAGTGGCAGTATCGGAAACATTGAAGACCGGATTTCAAGTGGCATGGGCGCAAGAATTGCGTTACAACGCTGAAGCAAAAATTGAATCTTCAACCACTTCAACCCGAATAGAAAATACAGCGGTATTTCATGTTGAAGAAAATGCGCCAATGATCATCGAAAAATATGTGGGCATTGTAAGTTCTTTGAATGAAAAGAATGAAAACTTGGCTACTGCTGCTGCGCAAACAGCGCAGTCTGCAGCAGGTGAAGGATACGAATCGCTTCGTGCTGCTCACGTTGCTGCATGGGCGAAAGTGTGGGAGTTGGGAGACATTGTTATTGAAGGTGACGACGAGGCGCAGCAAGGTATTCGTTTCAATATTTTCCATTTGAATCAGACCTATACTGGACAAGACGCGCGATTGAACATTGGTCCGAAAGGCTTTACGGGCGAGAAGTACGGCGGAAGTACCTATTGGGACACGGAAGCGTATTGCATGCCTTTTTATCAGAGCACGCGCGATTCGCATGTGGCGAAGCAGTTATTGGTATACCGATACAATCAGTTAGACAAAGCCATTGAGAATGCCGCGAAGCTTGGATTCAAGAACGGAGCTGCGTTGTATCCGATGGTGACCATGAACGGAGAAGAGTGTCACAACGAGTGGGAGATTACCTTCGAGGAAATTCATAGAAACGGAGCCATTGCTTATGCGATTTACAACTACGTGAAGTACACGGGCGACGAAGCGCATTTGGGTGAATACGGAATAGATGTGTTGGTGGGCATTGCGCGTTTCTGGGCGCAGCGTGTGAATTGGTCTGAAGCGAAACAAGCGTATGTCATGCTTGGCGTTACCGGTCCGAATGAATACGAGAACAACATTAACAACAACTGGTACACGAATTATTTCGCGGCGTGGTGCATGAAGTATGCGAAGGAAGTGGGAGAGAAGGTTCAGGCAGAAAATGCGGAGTTGTTCAAGAGCAAATGCGACAAGATGCATTTGAACTTTGCGGAAGAAGCGGCAGATTGGGCGTTGAAAGCAGAGAAGATGTATTTCGGGAAGTTGGAAGGAACGGAAGTGTTTTTGCAACAAGACGGATTCATGGACAAGGAGCAGTTGAGCATTCACGATCTTGATCCTGCTGAGCGTCCTATTAATCAGCATTGGAGTTGGGATCGCATCTTGCGCAGCATCTTCATTAAGCAAGCCGATGTTCTTCAAGGATTTTTCTTTTTTGAAGAAGATTTTTCAGATGCGCAATTGAAAGCGAATTTCGATTTCTACGAACCAAAGACCGTTCACGAAAGCAGCTTATCTCCATGCGTTCATTCGATTCTTGCCGCCAAACTTGGCTACAGCGAAAAAGCGTATGAGATGTATTTACGCACCTCACGTTTAGACATAGACGATTACAATCACGAAGCACACGAAGGACTTCACATCACCTCTATGGCCGGCACGTGGATGTCGGTAACCATGGGATTTGGCGGCATGCGTGTGAAGAACGGAGAGTTGGTGTTTAATGGAACTCTTCCGGCGCAGTGGAAGAGCTATACGTTTAAGGTGCTATTTCGTGGGAAACAATATTCTGTTTTTGTAGACTCAATTGGAACAAAGATTAATTGATCCACTTTATGGATGTAGCCGCTTTGCATTTTGTCTAAGGTCACAATTTGTGACCTTAATGCATGAGTATTTAAGCTTGCTCCGGTACTCCGACTCTTCGAAGTAATTCGTTTGCTTTTTCTAATTTTTCTGGAAAAAGAATACGTGCTGATTGCTTCGCAGTTCTGCTTGTTTTTTGAATTTCATATTTTTTAATCAACTCAAAATCTTTCTTCTTCAATCGAAGTTCTTCTTCAATATCGAAGTCATCTTGCAGAGACAACCAGAATTTCGGAGAGTTCCCGAAGTAAAGAGATAAACGCAGAGCAGTATCGGCTGTAATTCGTCGAGTGCCATTAACAATTGATGAAACTCTTGTTTGTGGAATAGATAAATCTTTCGCCAAGCGATAGCAGCTGATTTCGAGTGGTTCTAAAAACTCTTTTAGTAGGATTTCTCCGGGATGTATGTTTCTTAGTTTCTTCATTTATGATAATCAATTAACTCAACTTGATATGCATTTTTTCCTTGCCATTTGAAAATTATTCGCCACTGATTATTTACACGAATGGAATAGTATTCTTTTAGATTTCCCTTTAGTTTTTCCAACTTGTTAGAAGGAGGAACTCTAAGGTCAATAATATCTGCAGAACTATTCAGCATTCGAAGTTTTCTACGAGCAGTCTCTTGAATTTCAGCAGAGAACGCCCTATTGAATTCACCTTTCCAAATACGTTCAGTAATTCTATTTCCAAATGATTTTATCATGGTAACGCGTGACGTTACTAACGTCAAAAGTAAGTAATTAATTTTGATTTTCAGAAATAAATTTAGTTGAGTGATTTGGGAAAGTCAAATACATGTTATGCATGTTTATTCGGAGTTTTTTTTTGCGAAGGCAACATGCTTTGCGAGGGTCCTTCGGACTAAGGTTGCAAGCAACGAGGGTCTTCGACGTTGAATGAATTACGAAGTAGGAATTATGAAATAGGCATTACACATCCAGATAGCTATCGGGAGGAATAAAATCTTCGATTTTCTAATTACGGATTAAGAATATTCCCTTCCCCTCTCTTACCTTTTCTTAACTTCTCTTTCCTTTCAAAAGCAATAACTATTGTTTCTAAACGTTGAATCAAGCATCTTTGCATCATGAAGAAAAGCGTTTTCTTTTTTCTATTCACCGCAGCAGTTCTGCTCATTGCTTCTTGTCGTAGAGACGAGATTACGACCGATAGCTCGGCGAAGGTGTCGTTTTCGTCAGATACTTTGCTTTTCGATACCGTGTTTACCACCATTGGTAGCGTTACCAAGATTGTGAAAGTTTACAACAACAACGCGCAAGCCATTCAGATTGCTAGTATTGATTTATCCGGAGGAAGCCAGTCGCAATTCAGAATAAATGTGAATGGAGATAACGGGACGCATTTTGAAAATGTATTCCTCGAGGCCGGAGATAGCCTTTTCATTTTTGTTGAAGTAACCGTAGATCCGACCAACTCGAACACTCCGTACGTCATTGAAGATCAAATCTTATTCAACACCAACGGAAACAACCAAGTGGTGCAACTTGCTGCATGGGGACAAGATGCGTATTTCCACGGAGGGACCACGCAGAACGAACTCTACGTCTTGCCTTGCGGAGAAATTTGGAACAACGACAAACCACACGTCATTTACGGTATTGTCGCAGTAGATGAAGGATGCAATCTTACCATTAACGAAGGAACACACGTTTACGTCCATTCGAAATCAGGTCTTTTCGTTTACAAAGGCTCACTCAATATTGCCGGAAGCCTGAACAACGAAGTAGTCTTTGAGGGAGATAGACTAGAAGCCGACTATGCTAAACTGCCCGGGCAATGGGGCATTCAGTACGATGTTCAAATTGAAACCGGAGTAGGTCCAGGAATCTACTCTGTTACCCGCGGAGGAATTTGGCTCTACCAGTGCAACTCAAGTTCCATCAATTACGCAATTATTAAAAACGGAGGAATGGGTATTCAAGTCGACACACTTGGAAATACCAACGCAACCGGATACGCACTCACTGTTACCAATACCAAGATCGACAACATGTCGGGAGTAGGGTTATTCGCGCAAGGTTCTTCCATTTATGGAAACAATTTGTTGGTGACCAACTGCGCTGAAAGCTGCGCCAACCTTAGCGTTGGAGGAACTTATCAGTTCGATAACTGTACCTTCGCGAACTACTGGAACAACGGAAACCGCACTTCGCCAGCATTCTATCTAACGAACTATTACGAAGACATTAATCAGAACGTTCAAACGAGAACCCTCACGAATTGCCTTTTCCGCAATTGCATCATGTGGGGAAACAATGCCACCCTAGGCGACTTCAGTGAATTCGTGGTAGACCTCAAAGACCCCGAACTTCAACAAGTGCAATTCAAATACTGCCTGGTAGATACCGACGTTGACGTCTCAGACGACGGCAACATCTGGGAAAGCATGGTGAACAACCAATCTCCGTATTTCTGCGAATACGCCAATGGCAACTTCCGCGTAAATCAAGACGCTCCGCGCATGATTGGTGGTCCTTTCACCTTCGGTCCAGATATCTCCGGAAATAACAATGGTGATTGGAAAGGGTGTTTTGATTACAACGGTAATTGCAACTAGTTGCAATTGATCCGCAGGATTGATCACTAAAAGTGATTGGTCACAATGTAATTTGTGAGTTCAAACAGGTTGAAAACTTCCTCTTCCTTATTTCATTTCAGTGCAACGAAATGTGTTTCTTACATGTTGCAATACACATCATGAACTCGTCAATTCTGCAAGCGCTTTTAAAGTTATTCGCCATAATCTCTGGCGATAATAAAACCAATGGTTCAGAGGTAGTTTCGCTGTTCTTAGGAAATCGGTTGAGTCAGCAGCAAATTCAAGAATTTCTGGAAGATTATAAGAACTACGTAGCGCTTTATCACAAGCCGAAAGCCAATGTGGAGAAGCACACCTCTATGACAAGCGTAAAGGTACTTCGCTTGTGTGAAGAGATTCATACTTCTTTAAATCACCACGAACGCTATCTTGTTTTCGTGCGTTTGGTGGAATTCGTTTTCACCAACAAAGAGCAAACTCAGCAAGACCTAGAGTTCTTGTATACCGTAGCAGACGCTTTTCATATAGCTGAAAAAACGCGCGTGGCCATTATTCATTTTGTTCATTCGAAGGAAATTGAAACTTCAGATTATTTCCTCTGCATGAAGAATTCCGAGGTGAATGAACACAGCCATTTACCTTCGGGAAATCTAATTTTCTTCCGCATACCCGAAGAGAATTTATTTTTCTTGCGCTACTTAGGTAACGATGAACTGAAACTGAACGGAAGTTCAATTACACCAAGTTCGGTGTACGCATTTTCTTCCGGTTCTTCCATTCGTGGAGCGAAGAGCAAACCTGTTTTTTATAGCGATGTTCTTCATTCCTTCTTGGCTTCAGAGAATTTAGATGGAATAGATTTTCTTTGTAATTCCATCTCGCATCAATTTCCAAATGGAAAAAAAGCATTGGAAACCCTACGTTTCAGAGCTTCTTCCGGGAACCTCATTGGTATTATGGGTGGAAGTGGTTCGGGAAAATCAACGCTATTAAATATCCTGAACGGAAACACACGTCCGAAATACGGCGATGTTCAAATAAACGGAAAGAGTATTTTCAACAAGAAAGAATCGTTGAAACACCTCATGGGCTATGTTTCGCAAGACGATATTTTAATTGAAGAACTCACGGTATTTCAAAACTTGTACTTCAACGCGCAATTGCTTTTCAAAGGCAAGTCGAAACTTGAATTGCAAAAGTTTGTGCTGCGAACACTTCAAGATGTTGGACTTTCAGACTGCAAAGATCTTCGTGTTGGAAACGTTCTAGACAAGACCATTAGCGGTGGACAGCGCAAGCGCTTGAACATTGCGTTGGAACTTATGCGCGAACCCGAAGTGCTTTTTGTAGATGAACCAACAAGCGGACTATCTAGCCGCGATTCAGAAAACATAATGGATCTGTTGAAGGAGTTGACCCTTCGCGGAAAGCTAATCTTCGTGGTGATTCACCAGCCGAGTAGTGACATTTTCAACTTGTTCGATCAATTGCTTTTGTTAGATCAAGGCGGAATGCCCATCTATTATGGCAATCCGATTGACAGCATTTTGTACTTCAAGAAATTGGTGAATCAGGTGAACATAGACGAGAGTCGTTGTTCACATTGCGGCATTGTAAATCCGGAACAGCTCTTCAACATTATTGAAGCGAAGGTGCTCGACGATTACGGAAACGAAACGCAGCAACGACGCATTACTCCGCAAGAGTGGAATAATTTCTACAACATCATGTGTGCGCCCGAGCAAGACACACGCATGAAAGAAGAGGTGCAGAATGAAGAGTCTGAAAAGAAGTTGGCAGCAAGCAATTTGCCCAACGCTTTCAAACAATTCCAAGTGTTCTTGTTGCGTGACGTGTTGGGGAAAATTACCAATAAGCAATACTTAATTGTGAATCTGTTGGAAGCGCCGTTGTTGGCTTTCTTGCTGAGTTGGTTCATAAAGTATTCGAAAAAAGACAATTATGTATTCCGGGAAAATGTAAACCTTCCGCAGTATTTATTCATCACTGTAGTGGTGGCGTTGTTCATGGGATTAACTGTGAGCGCGGAAGAAATTATTAAGGACAAGAAGATTCTGAAGCGCGAGAAATACCTGAACCTAAACAAGAACAGTTATCTGTTTTCGAAGTTGGGACTTATGTTTTTAATCTCGGCCATTCAAACAGCATCGTATGTTTTAATTGGAAATTCAATATTGGAAATTCAAGGCATGTTCTGGCCGTTCTGGATCATCTTGTTCAGCACCGCGTGCTTTGCGAATGTGCTAGGGCTGAACATAAGCGCCACGTTCAACAGCGCGAAGGTGATCTACATTCTTATTCCCATTCTCATTATTCCGCAGTTGTTGTTCAGCGGCGTTATTGTAAGATTCGATCGCTTACACAAGTCTATGGTCACCGAAGGTGAAGTTTCTTGGGTTGGAAATGCCATGGCCAGCCGTTGGGCTTATGAGGCTTTGGCTGTTGAGCAATACTGTAACAACGACTTTACCTCACGCGTGTTCGATACAGATGTGCAGTTGAAATCGTTAACCTGGGAAAAAGATTTTTGGGTGGCTGAAATGCGCAATCAGCTGAATAATTGGGACAAGCCGAACAACACCACTTCGGTGGAATTGTTGAAGAATGAATTCGCGAAACGCACCGAAAGCACTGCTGAAATGAATTGGGCGTTGCAACAAATAGAAACGAATGGAATAGAGGCGAGGGATACTGTAATTGGAGTATTGTATGCTTATGAATCGACGCTAATTGATCGTTACAATAATCTGAACGACGCGAAAGAGCA
>JBILTF010000079.1:0-10864 GCA_044371675.1 Flavobacteriales bacterium | reverse complement strand
ACACATCGCTGGCGGAACAATGTCTCCACCAATCATGCGTGCAGCCTGAAGAATGGTTGTGCCATCTGGCACTTCAATTTCAATTCCGTCTATGGTAACTTTAGCCATAATAGTAGTTCTTCAATTAGTTAATGGGAGCAGTAAGGTTGTTCAGTCTGTAATAGTGCTTCACGTCGTTTACGTGCTCGCCGTTGCGAATGAAATCTTCGAATTCTTTTCTGAAATGACGAATGGCAGCAGCCACAGGCCATGCAGCCGCTTCACCAAGCGGACAAATGGTTTTTCCTTCAATCTTCGATTGAATATCCCATAGCAAATCAACGTCTGCCAATGTTCCGTGTCCGTGAAGAATTTTGTGAAGGATCTTTTCCATCCAACCTGTTCCTTCACGACAAGGGCTGCATTGTCCGCAGCTTTCGTGGTGATAGAAACGAGCGAAGGTGTATAGATTTTTTACAATACTAGTGTCTTCGTCCATAACAATGAATCCGCCTGAACCCAACATGGTTCCAGTTGCAAATCCGCCATCGGCAAGACTTTCATAAGACATTAGACGAGGTTCGCCTGCAGCAGTATTCAATATTAATTCGGTTGGAAGAATCGGAACAGAAGATCCACCGGCAACAACCGCTTTCAATTTTTTCCCGTTGCGAATTCCTCCGCAATATTCATCTGAATAAATAAACTCTTCAACCGGAACACCCAATTCAATTTCGTAAACACCAGGCTTGTTAATGTGTCCAGATGCTGAAATCAATTTCGTTCCCTTGCTGTTCCCGATACCAACAGCAGCGTAAGCCGCTCCGCCTTCATTCACAATAGGAACAACGGCAGCTATGGTTTCAACGTTGTTTACAACGGTAGGACAACCGTACAATCCAGCGATTGCAGGAAATGGAGGTTTGATACGAGGATTTCCTCTTTTTCCTTCAAGCGATTCAAGCAACGCAGTCTCTTCACCGCAGATGTATGCACCTGCTCCGATTTGAACATACAAGTCTAAATCGAATCCTGAATTTAAAATATTCTTTCCAAGTAGTCCGGCTGCGTAGGCTTCTTCAATGGCCTGTTCCACAATGCGCGCAACGTAGAAATACTCGCCACGAATGTAGATGTATGAAGTCTTAGCTCCGAGAGCGAAACTCGATAAGATCATTCCTTCAATTAACAAATGAGGAATGCGTTCCATGAGGTAACGGTCTTTGAACGTTCCTGGCTCTGATTCGTCGGCGTTGCATACGACGTATCTTGGAACACCTTCAGGCTTCGCAAGGAAACTCCATTTCATTCCTGTTGGAAACCCTGCACCACCACGTCCACGCAAACCGGAAGTTTTTACTTCTTCAACAATTTGCTCAGGCGTCATAGACTTCAATGCTTTTTCAAGAGCAGTGTATCCGCCGTTTTTGCGATAGGTATCGAGGAAACGTATTCCTTCAATATGATCGTTCGCTAAAAGTATTTTCTTTCCCATGGCTTAGTCTATGTTAACGGGATTATCGTTCGTGTAAACACGCGCTTTTCCTTCGGCTCGTAGTGCTTCAAGCAAATTGTCTGTCTTCTCTAACGTTAGATTTTCGTAGTAGTCACCACCGCACTGAAGCATTGGTGCTGTTCCGCAAGAACCCAAACACTCGACGGTTTTCAAAGTGAACATTCCGTCTGCAGTGGTTTGACCTTCTTTAATTCCGAGTTTCTTTTCTATGTGACGAACAACGTCTTCCGCACCGCTCAACCAACAGCTGCTGGTTCTGCACACTTCAAGCGTACATTTTCCAACAGGCTTCAAATTGAACATGGAGTAGAACGAAGCCACTTCGTATGCCTCAATCGGTTGAATCGAAAGGAATTCAGCAACGCAATCCATTGCAGGAACACTCAACCATCCGTCGAATTCAGCTTGCGCCAAATGAAGCAAAGGAATCAATGCCGACTTGTGTCGACCTTCAGGATAACGCGCAACAATTTTCGTAGCAATTGCGGCTGTCTCGTCACTGAATTTTAAAATTGTTTTTTCTGACATATCGTCCAAAATTTATGCGTCTAATTCTCCAGCAATAACATTCATGCTAGACATCGTAAGAATAGCATCGCTTAACATTGATCCAGTAATCATTTCTGGGTAAGCTTGATAATATATAAAGCAAGGTCTTCTGAAGTGCAGGCGATACGGTGTTCTTCCGCCGTCGCTAACCAAGTAGAATCCCAATTCTCCGTTTCCGCCTTCCACAGCGTGATACACTTCACCAATTGGAATATCGGTTTCACCCATTACAATTTTGAAGTGATAGATTAACGCTTCCATGCTGCTGTAAACCAATTCTTTTGCAGGAAGGAAAAATTCTGGAACGTCTGCTTGAATAGGTCCTGAAGGAAGTTTGTCTATGGCTTGTTGAATGATGCTCATACTTTCCCACATCTCGGCCATACGCACAGCGTAGCGATCGTAGGTGTCTCCGGTAGTTCCAACAGGAACAGTAAATTCGAAATCTTCATATGAGCTATAAGGAGCTGCAATGCGAACATCATAATCCACACCCGCTGCACGAAGATTCGATCCTGTGAATCCGCATGCTAATGCGCGCTCTGCGGTGATAGGTCCGCAGTTCACTGTTCTATCTACGAAGATTCTGTTTCGTGTAACCAATGCATCGAACTCTTTCAATGCTTTCGGAAACTCTTTCAAAAACGCTGTTAATCTTGCCCAAGCTTTTTCGTTGAAGTCTCTTTCCATTCCGCCAATACGACCAATGTTCGTAGTTAAACGCGCACCGCAAACTTCTTCGAAAATTTCATAAATCTTTTCTCTCCACTGGAAGAGGTAAAGGAATCCGGTCATTGCACCCGAGTCAACCGCAATAACGGTGTCGCATACAATGTGATCGGCAATACGCGAAAGCTCCATGATGATTACACGCAGGTATTGCGCACGTTTCGGCACTTCGCAGTTGATCAATTTCTCAACCGTCATGTGCCATCCCATATTGTTAATAGGCGAGGAGCAGTAGTTCAGACGGTCGGTGATTGGAGTGATTTGAGCATACGGACGGTGTTCGGCCAATTTCTCAAAAGCTCTGTGAATGTATCCAACAGTAGGTTCTGCTTTCACAATCATTTCTCCGTCCATGGTTAGAACGTTCTGAAATATACCGTGTGTTGCAGGGTGTGTAGGACCTAGGTTCAGGATTGAATAATCCTTTTCCGGATCGTTTGGGTTTATGATTGGAGTTGTACTCATAGGATTATCGCCCAAAATATTTATCTTGTTTATCGTCGCGTCCAGCGTCCTCTAACGGATACTCTTTGCGCATCGGGAAGTAGTTCATTTCATCCATGTTCAGGATTCTACGAAGGTCTGGATGACCTTGGAATTGTACACCGAAGAAATCGAATTCTTGACGCTCCATCCAGTTCGCCGAAGGCCAAAGAGAAACAAGTGAAGAAATTTTCAAGTCAGATTTCGGGAAGAAGGTCTTCACACGAATGCGTGTGTTCGCTTGCATGTTGTGCAAGTGGTAAACCATTCCGAACTCTTTGTCGCCTTGCTCAGGAAAGTGCATGGCGCAGCATGTGGTCAAAAAACCGAATGAAAGTTCGGTCGACTCTTTGAAGTGTTTCATGACTTCAAGGATGTTCTCTTTTTTTACTTCGAAGCAAGGGAAGTCACGATCTACGTAGCTCGTAACAATGCTTGAAGAAATATTTTCTGAATTCGATAAAACGAAATCGTGAAGTTCTTGGGTAGTCATGGCTGCCATTATTCAATTCCGTATTGTGCCAAACGGGCTTTGTATTCTTCTGAAGTTCTGCGGCTGCGACCTTCGTTCTTAGCCAACTCTTGAATTTTCAAGATGCCGTCTAAAACTTGTTCCGGTCTTGGCGGACAACCAGGAATGTAAACGTCAACTGGAATGATTCTATCGATTCCTTGAAGAACGCTGTACGTGTCGAAGATTCCACCTGAAGAAGCGCAAGCACCCATGCTCAACACCCATTTTGGTTCAGCCATTTGCTCGTACACTTGACGAAGGATAGGTCCCATCTTTTTCGAAATGGTTCCCATGACCATAAGCAAGTCTGCTTGTCTTGGTGAGAAGCTCAAACGCTCCGAACCGAAACGTGCAAGATCGTAGTGAGAAGCCATGGTAGCCATGAATTCAATTCCGCAGCATGAAGTTGCGAATGGCAAAGGCCATAGAGAATTCGCGCGAGCTAATCCTACAGCTTTGTCTAACGATGTGGCGAAAAATCCGGCGCCTTCGTAACCGTCAGGCTTGTGGCTTGGATCAATGTTTACACTCATTTCTTTTGTATTAAAAAGTTTTTATTTCTCCCAGTTTAATGCGCCTTTCTTAATGATGTAGAGCAAGCCTACAACCATTAATCCCATGAAGGTGAACATTTCCCACAATCCGAAAGCTCCAAGTTCTCTGAAGTTCACCGCCCATGGATACATGAATATTACTTCTACGTCGAATAGAACGAAAAGGATTGCTACCAAAAAATATTTGATTGAAAAAGGCGTACGCGCATTTCCAACCGATTCAATTCCGCATTCGAAAGCTTCGTTCTTAATTTTTGTTTTTCTCTTCGGACCAAGCAGGTGTGTCAGCAACATAGTGGTGACAACAAATCCAGCGGCAACGAGTGCCATGAAAACGATGGGTAGATATTCCCAAAGGTGTGATGTTTTTTCCATTTCTTGCAGGAGCCCATTTTAGGGCGTCGCAAAGGTAGAAGGAACAACCGATTAATGAAGTTTTTCGGTATGTTTTTTCACACGAATATTCAAAGTTTCAAACAAAAAGAAAGGAGGCAAGCCTCCTTTCAATACGTATTTAAATTCGTTCTAAGTAATTACAGTCCCAAGAGCACCTCTTCAGCTGTTTTTCCTCCGAACAACATGCGCTCTGGATTCTCTAACATCTCTTTCAGTTTTACCAAGAATCCAACGCTTTCTTTTCCGTCGATAATGCGGTGATCGTAGCTTAATGCGATGTACATGATTGGACGAATAACCACTTGTCCGTTCTCAGCAATGGGACGCTCAACAATGTTGTGCATACCTAGAATAGCGCTTTGCGGAGGATTAATGATAGGCGTTGAAAGCATAGATCCGAATACTCCACCGTTTGTAATGGTGAAGGTTCCACCTGTCATATCGTCTACCGTAATTTTTCCATCACGTGCTTTTTTCGCTAGACCACCAATGCCTTTTTCAATGTCGGCAAGTGAAAGCATTTCAGCGTTACGAACGATAGGAACCATCAATCCTTTCGGAGTTGACACTGCTATTCCCACATCGCAAAAATCGTTGTAAACAATATCGGTTCCGTCAATGCGAGCATTCACAGCAGGGAATTGATGAAGCGCTTCACAAACAGCTTTGGTGAATAAGCTCATGAAGCCTAGACCAACACCGTGTTTCTCTTTGAATAATTCTTTGTACTTCGCACGAAGATCCATAGCTGGCTTCATGTTCACCTCGTTGAAGGTGGTTAGCATGGCGGTATTGTTCTTCACAGAAACCAAACGCTCTGCAACTTTCTTACGAAGCATGGTCATCTTTTCGCGACGCTCGGTTCTTTCACCTGTTCTTGCAGGAACAGCAGAAGTGTCGAATCCGGCAGCCATTGCTGATGCCACATCGCTTTTCAATATTCTTCCACCCGGACCTGTTCCGCTTACTTGAGCAGCAGTCACATTGTTTTCTGCCATCATCTTCGCAGCAGCAGGAGCCGCGTGGCCAGCTGCATAACTAGCCGCAGGCCCCGGAGATGGTGCCGCAGCTGGCGCAGGTGTTGGCACTGCAACCGGAGCCGCTTCCGCTTTCGGAGCCGCCGCTGGAGCAGGCGCATTGCCTTGCTTCGAGGTGTCTATTGTTGCAGCAGTTGCTCCTACAGCAACCGTATCTCC
This sequence comes from Flavobacteriales bacterium, assembly GCA_044371675.1. Lineage (GTDB taxonomy): Bacteria > Bacteroidota > Bacteroidia > Flavobacteriales_D > Sanyastnellaceae > CAIZGX01. The sequence continues at coordinate 4,948 of JBILTF010000079.1, read as the reverse complement.
CGCCGCAGCAAGAATGGTAATTTCTCCTGATGCTTCAGCAGTCATTTCCAATGTCGCTTTGTCGGAATCAATTTCCGCAATCACTTGTCCGTTCTGAACGAAGTCACCGGATTTTACAACCCAGTTGGCAATCTGAACTTCGCTAATACTCTCACCTGGAGAGGGAACTTTAATTTCAATTACTGACATACTTCTGTTTTTTAGGCTTTAGAAATCTTATCAAACAAGGTGGTTATCATCTTATTCATTCGCATCTCATGCACACGCGGAGATCCTGTTGCAGGAGAAGCCGACGCAGGCAAACTTACAACGTCTAGGTTTAAGTCGCGCAATGCTCGCATCATGTAACTCCAAGCTCCCATGTTTTCGGGCTCTTCCTGACACCATACTAACTTTGCTTTCTTGCCATATTTCCCAAGCAATTCACGTATTTGCTTTTCAGGAAGCGGATAAAGCTGCTCAATACGCACCAACGAAATCTCATCGGTTAAGCCGCGCTTCTCTTTCTCTTCCAACAATTCGTAATATACTTTTCCGGTGCACAAAGCAACCACTTTGGTTTGCTTACGCGCTTTAATGTTATCGTCAATTACCTCGCGGAATCCTCCTTTCGCAAAGTCTTCAATCTTAGAAACGGCTTTTGGATAACGCAATAATTTCTTCGGAGTGAATACAACCAATGGCTTGCGGTACTCGGTCTTCACTTGTCTACGAAGTAAGTGGAACATGTTTGAAGGAACGGTACAGTTCGCAACTTGAATGTTCAGCTCAGCAGCCAGTTGTAAGAAACGTTCCATGCGGCCCGAGCTGTGCTCAGATCCTTGTCCTTCAAATCCATGTGGAAGAAGAATGGTAATTCCGTTCATCGTGCGCCACTTATCTTCAGCAGCAGCAATGAATTGGTCGAACATAATCTGTGCTCCGTTATTGAAGTCACCAAATTGCGCTTCCCAAATGGTCAATCCTTGCGGAGTTCCGAAGGCATATCCGTAATCGAATCCAAGAACACCATACTCACTCAATAAACTGTTGTAGATGGAAAGCTTCGCTTGTTTCGCGCTAATTTCATTCAAAGGAATAATGCGCTTCTCTTGATCTTCGTCTGTCTTCACAACAGCATGTCTGTGCGAGAATGTTCCGCGCTCAACGTCTTGTCCTGAAATACGAATAGGATGTCCCTCTTCCAATAAAGATGCATAAGCCAACAACTCTCCAAGCGCCCAGTCCAATGTGTTATTGTCTAACATGGTTCTGCGGTCTTCAAATACTTTTTCAATCTTACGGAAGAACGTTTCTCCTTTTGGAAGGGTTGAAATCTTCATTCCCAATTCCAATAATTTCTTTTTAGCTACAGCCGTTTCAATGCTCTGCTCGAAATCTGTTTCAGTTGCTACGCGAATGTCTTTCCAAGTTTCTTCCAAGAAGTGCTTCACATACGCTTGCTTCACACCGCGCGACTTGTCGTATTGCTCATCTAAATGCGCTTCGAAGTTGGTCTTAGCAGCGTTTACTTCATCTTGTGTTAGGACACCTTCACCCATTAATTTGTTCGCGTATAAATCGCGAAGACTTAAGTGAGAGGCAATGGCTTTGTATAAACTTGGCTGCGTGAACTTCGGCTCGTCGCCTTCGTTGTGCCCGTATTTACGGTATCCCAAAAGGTCTACAAATACGTCCATGTTGAATGCCATGCGGTAATCGAAGGCCAATTTCATGGTTTGAATAACGGCTTCAACATCATCTGCATTCACGTGGAAGACCGGGCAAAGCGTGGTCTTCGCAACGTCGGTACAATAGGTTGAAGATCTTCCGTCTAAATAATTCGTGGTGAAACCGACTTGGTTGTTGGTCACAATGTGAACAGTACCACCTGCGCGGTAACCGTCTAATTGCGCCATTTGAACCACTTCATAAACGATACCTTGTCCGGCTATTGCAGCGTCTCCGTGAATCAACACAGGAACAATTTTATTTTCCGAATTTAAGTAATGATCAATTTTCGCGCGGGTTAATCCTGCTACCACTGGGTTCACCGCTTCAAGGTGAGAAGGGTTAGGGCAGAGGGTCAGGTGAACGCTGTTTCCATTCGGTGTCACGCGGTCAATGGAATAGCCGAAGTGATACTTAACGTCTCCGTCGAAAACACCTTCATCGTCGAAAGCTACGCCATCGAATTCCGCAAAGATTTCTTCTTGTGGCTTTCCCAGGATGTTGGTTAAAACATTCAAGCGACCACGGTGAGCCATTCCAATTACAAATTCTTCAACGCCTTTGTCGGCGCCGTCTCTAACCATATAGTCCATGGCCGGAACCACAGCCTCACATCCTTCAACACTAAATCTCTTTTGTCCAACAAACTTTCTTTGAATGTACTGTTCGAAGGTGGTTGCCTTGTTCACCATATCGAAGATTTGCTTTTTCTCTTCGGAAGTGAATGGCGTTTTCTTCACCGCTTCAAGGCGAGAACGCAACCACTGAATTTTTTCTGGGTCGCGGATGTACATGTATTCGGCGCCAATGCTTTCGCAGTAACAAGACTGCAAGTGTGCAATGATGTCTTTCAATTTCACATCGCCCAATCCCACTTCAACACCAGCATGAAAGACAGATTCAAGATCGGCTTTGGTTAGTCCGAAGTTTTCAATTTCGAGGTTCGGAGAATATTTCCTTCGCTCACGCACCGGATTGGTGTGGGTGAAGAGGTGACCGCGCTGGCGGTAGGCGTTTATAAGATTAATCACCTTGAATTCCTTGTGCATGCCATCGTCGCCAATAGATGCCGTGTCTCTCGAGAGCACAGGAAAAAGGGAATGTTGAAATTCGAAGCCTTCGAAAAAACGTCTCCAAGAAATATCTAGAGATGAGGGATCTTGCTGGTATTGGTTATACAGCGCTTCAATCGTGTTCACATCGGCATTGCCGAGATAGGTATTATCGTCCATCGATTTCGTTTGAAAATACGGTTCCAAAGATAAGTATTTCTCTAAAAAACGACTTCTCTATTTCAGTAAGATATGAACTGAAAAAAATCAGGGTTGAAGGGTGCGCAACGCCTTGATAACATTGCTTTCCACGCGGTTCTCGACATTAGAATAATCTTGCTTTATGAACGATTCTCCGGTTACCCTTTCGAAAAGTTCAATGTATCGATTGCTTATTTCTTCGAGCCAGGCGTCTGACATTTCAGGAACTTGCTGTCCTTCCTTGCCCATGAAGCCTTCGCTGATGAGCCATTCACGCACGAATTCTTTCGAAAGCTGACGTTGCTTTTCGTCGGCAGCCTGACGCTCAGCGTAGCCTTCAGCATAAAAATAGCGAGAAGAGTCGGGAGTGTGAATCTCGTCCATAAGAACCACTTCACCGTCGTGCTTTCCGAATTCATATTTCGTGTCAACCAGAATTAATCCGCGTTTTAACGCCAATTCAGTTCCGCGCTCGTAAAGGGCGTGGGTGTATTTTTCAAGAATGGCGTAGTCTTCTGCAGATACTATTCCTTGGCCTATAATTTCTTCGCGACTGATGTCTTCGTCGTGACCTTCAGAAGCTTTTGTAGTAGGAGTAATAATGGGGGAAGGAAGCTTGTCGTGCTCTTTTAATCCTTCTGGAAGTGATACACCGCACAATGTGCGAAGCCCACTGCTGTAGGTTCTCCAAGCATGTCCGGTTAAATACCCGCGAATAACCATCTCAACGGCGAACGGTTCGCATCGTGTTCCAACGGTGACATTCGGATCGGGAGAAGAGATTTTCCAGTTCGGAACCACATCGGCCGTTTCATTCAACATGCGTTCTGCAATCTGATTCAAGACTTGTCCTTTGAAGGGAATGGCTCGTGGCAAAACCACATCGAATGCAGAGATGCGGTCAGATGCCACCATTACCAATAGGTCTTCTCCAATGCTGTATACGTCGCGAACCTTGCCTTTGTAAAAGTTGGTTTGGTTCGGAAATGTGAATTGAGTTCCTGCGAGTGCTTTCATTATCTTTTCAGTCCTTTCATTTGATTAGCCTGCTTCATCATAGCAGCCATTTGGTTCTTGTTGGTGAACATTTTCATCATCTGACGCGTCTGATCGAACTGCTTCATCAGCTTGTTCACTTCTTCCAACGGACGTCCACATCCTTTTGCAATTCGTGCTTTGCGCGAAGGGTTGATCATGCTCGGGTTCGAGCGTTCAGTTGGGGTCATGCTGTGAATAATGGCTTCAACATATTTAAACGCATCGTCGTTTACATCTACATTTTTCAATTGCCCCATTCCAGGAAGCATACCCATCAGGTCTTTCATGCTTCCCATTTTCTTGATCTGACCTATTTGATCTAGGAAGTCATTGAAGTCGAATTGGTCTTTTTTAATGCGCTTCTGCAGACGCATCGCTTGCTCTTCATCAAATTGCTCTTGTGCCTTTTCAACCAAGGAAACCACATCGCCCATTCCAAGAATACGACTGGCCATACGCTCGGGGTAAAACACGTCAATCGCGTCCATCTTCTCTCCAGTACCCACGAACTTAATGGGTTTGTTAACTTCACTCTTAATGCTTAGCGCAGCTCCACCTCGGGTGTCGCCGTCTAACTTGGTAAGAATGACCCCGTCGAAATTCAATTTATCATGAAACGCTTTCGCGGTATTCACAGCATCTTGACCGGTCATGGCATCTACCACGAACAATGTCTCTGTCGGCTGAAGGGCTTCCTTCACCGCAGCAATTTCGGTCATCATCTGCTCATCAACAGCCAAACGTCCGGCAGTATCGACAATAACTACGTTGTATCCGTTTTGCTTCGCGAAGGCCAAAGCGTTTTTCGCAATGGACACAGCGTCTTTGTTTTCGGGTTCGCTATATACTGCAACTCCAATGCTCTCTCCAACGATGTGCAATTGGTTAATCGCAGCCGGACGGTAAATATCGCAAGCAACCAATAACGGGTTCTTTCCTTTTTTTGT
>JBILTF010000078.1:0-10878 GCA_044371675.1 Flavobacteriales bacterium | reverse complement strand
AGGTCGTCAGCGTCTAGAAAATTCGATTTTGTTTCTGCCATGGGTTCTCCTGAGAGTTACAAAGATAAAGGAAGCGAAGCAATATTGAAGATTTTAACCCAAATGGGATTGGAAATAATTAAAGTCTGTTATATTTGTGATATGAATCGTTTTAGAAAATTACTTGTCTTGTCAATTTTCCTTTTCTGTATAGCAGCGATCGGAACTTGTCAGCCGCCTCCCCTGCCGACTAGCGGTGGAGCTGCGCCATGCGGTGGACCCTTCGGAACAGTTTGTCCAATTGACGGCGGAGTAAGTCTTTTAATAGCTGCTGGAGCAGCCCTTGGAGGAAAAAAAGCCTTCGACCTTAAAAATAAAAAAGCTTCTTAACCTAGTTAAGTGAAAAATCCACTCATCCGATTTTTTGTCATTGGTACCATCCTCTATTTCGGATGGTATTTTTTTTATGAACTTTATTTACTGCCCGCTACTTCCATTGACGAAATACTTGTCGATTTTCTTGTTCAATCAGCTGAAGCATTGTTGAAACTCCTCAACTTCTCTTTACGCGGTTTCGACGATGGCCTTTATCGCAATCACATTGCTATTGAAGGAACAGCAGGAGTCACGGTGGGCGCTCCATGCGATGGAATGATACTTATGGCGCTATTTATCATTTTCGTTGTGGCATATCCTGGCACTAACAAAAACAGACTTTGGTTTCTTCCTCTTGGCCTGTTCGTGATACAGTTCATGAATGTTCTGCGCATTATGGCGCTCGCCTTCATTGTTTATAGGAATGAAGAATATCTAGCATTCAATCACGACTACACGTTCACAGCTTTAGTATACGCCGTTGTATTTGCATTCTGGTGGTGGTGGTCCAAGATGTATGTCCCTATAAATGGCAATTCCGAAGAAAAATAAATTCATACTCATTGCGATAGCCATCGCGATGATTGGTCTTGGCTTTTACCAGGAGCAAGCCAAGGTGAATGTGAATTTCATTCTTGAAAAAGGCGCACAAATACCCGGATTCTTCAACCAAAATACTGAAACCAAAATTGATTTGCTCGCTGCTGAAAAAAGCAAATCGAATTTCGATTATTATTATAGTCATAGCGCAATTGAAACGTTATACTCACTAAACGCATCACAACTGAGCAAGCTCAAATGGATCATCACATTTGCCTCCATTGGTGTATTTACCTTATTAAATATTACCGCGCTCTATTTCCTTCAATTTCAAAAAAAAGAAATTAAAATTTTTATTATGATTGAAGCAATCTGTTTGGCCCTCGCTATTGCTGCATTCATGTTAGGAAAGTTCATTCACAGAGACGAATTAGTATATCCTGCGGTTCGCGGAATAATGGGCATTGTTCAGTCGCCGGTGTTGGTGCTGATTTTCATTCCCGCAAAAAAAATTATTTAATCGATCTTTCTAATTATGGAAAATCAACTGACCCCTCACGCTAGACTTTGGGTGTTCACTTCTAACAAAATTCTATCCTCTGAACAATGTGTTTTCATTGAATCTGAAATGGGGAAATTTCTTGAAGGTTGGAACAATCACGGAAAAGCTATGGCCGGAAAAGCTTGGATTGAAATGAACCGAATTTTAGTTGTTGCTGCCGATGAAAACATTATGCTCGCTTCGGGGTGCAGCATAGATAAATTGAACCGAGAAGTTCTTCGCATAGGAGATTCCTTAGGCGTAAATTTATTCGATCGTTTAACGGTCCTGTTTCAAGAAAACAACGAAGTTCAAACAGAAGGAATAGCAAACTTCTGGGCGCTTAGAAAAGCAAATCGTTTATCCGATGAAACGCTTGTTCTCGATACAACAGTTACTTCTTTCGGTGAATGGGAATCATTAAAGTGGAAACCATTTGCCAATACATGGCATAAGGACATGTATGGCAGATAATTATTTCTGAACGTTTTCCTTTTGCACTTTTAGATCAAGGAAGTAAACCAAAGAGGCCATAGACGCCGCTCCCAGTTCCAGTTCGCGTTTGTTTACGTTTTCAAAACGATCGTTATCCGTGTGATGGAAATCGAAGTATCGTTGTCCGTCTACCATTAAAGCAAACAGCATCGTGCTTCCATTCTTCAACGGACCTATGTCTACCCCGCTCCACCCTCTTTTGAAGGAAAACAAATTGTACGGTTCGAAGAAAGGCATCAACGACTTCGCCCATTCCACCTGACCATCTTGCGCATCGCAACTAAAACCTTTCGGGGTGAATCCACCGCCGTCACTTTCAATGGCAGCCACGTGTTCCCATCCTTTTTCTTTCGCAACTTTTGCATAGGTCTCTCCACCGTCGTTACCGAACTCTTCATTAATATATAGCACCGCGCGAATGGTGCAGGCCGGCTTGTATCCGGTTGCCTTCATAATGCGCAACACTTCCATACTTTGAACTATGCCCGTTCCATCGTCGTGTGCGCCTTCACCCACATCCCATGAATCGAGGTGTCCGCCCACGACAATAATTTTTTCAGGATACAAACTTCCTTTGATTTCTCCGATTACATTCGACTGCATGACACTGTCGAAACGCTCACATTCCATGCGCATTTCGAAGAGGACTTTTTTATTGGATTGAAGGGCCTCGTGCAGGAAATGTGCGTCGAGACTGCTCAGTGCAGCCGCTGGAATCTTTGCCACATCGTCTTTGTAACGCATGGCACCTGTATGCGGAAACTTGTCGTCGGCAGAAGTTAGTGAACGAATGATACATCCGACGGCTCCGTATTTCGCAGCTTCTGAAGCTCCGTTCGTTCGAATGGGAGAAGTGTTTCCGTAGGCAGAACCGGTATTGATAATAGCGGGATCGAATGCCTTATTGATGAACACAATTTTTCCTTTCACTTGATCTGCTTTTGCCTTCAAGTCATCGAAATCCTTTACTTCCACTACCTCTGCTTTCAGAGTCCCATTTGTTCCAACGGAACCGCCCAACGCGCGCAAGGGAATTTCGGTTTTCTTTTTTCCAACATAAATGGCTGCGAATTCTTTTTTACCGCGTTTCCATTTTGGAACTTTAACGGGCATGAGAAAAACATTGTCTGCTGGAATTGATTTCAAAACAGAATCACCCCATACAATGGCCTTGTCTGCAGCCTCTGAACCCGCAATGCGATGTCCGATTTTCTTACACAAGTAGTACAAGTCGTTGTAGGCTTGCGCCGTTGAAAGGGCCTCTGAATAGAAGCCTTTCACCACAGAAGAATCTTGCTTGGTGAATTGCGCGTTAGTCTTTGAACCAAGAATAACAAGTGCTAAAATGAGTAATGAAATCTTTTTCATTGCATGTATGCTCCGTTGTTAATGTCGAGTGCTTGTCCGGTTATTGAATTTTGTTTTCCTGAAAAAAGAAACGTTACAAAATTTCCTACCTCTTCGGGTTGTGCCATTCTTCCGGTAGGTACGTAGTTCATTTGTTCTTGGTACGCTGAATCATAGGTCGATTGATTTCGATCTGCATGACGCTGAATGCTGTCTTTCGACATTTGTGTTTCTACCCAACCGGGTGTAATGGCGTTGACTAAAATTTGTTCGCGCGCCCATTCAACGGCCCATGCGCGTGTGAGACCGAGTACTGCTGTTTTCGAAGCGATATACGCGCTGTGATTCGGCACACCGAAACGCGCGAGGATGGAGCTTGTGAGGAGAATGTGCTTAAAGGTGGCCGTTGATTTTCTGAGGTACGGCAGGCATTCCATGATGGTGATGTATGTTCCGGTAAGATTGATTGAAACAATTTCGTCCCAACGATCTTCAACGCCGTAGGCGTTTTCTCCGCCGATACCCGCGTTAGCGAAAACGCAATCTAAACTGCCATCGCCTAAAATATTTTTCAGTCCTTCGCGAAATGCGGAAGCATTTCGCACGTCGGCGGCAAGCACTGCATGATTCTCTGAATGCGGCAGTTTTGCTAATACTTCATTCAGTTTTTCTTCGTTCCTTCCCACTAAAATTAGACGGTTATTCCCTTCTTCTGAAAGAGAATGTGCAGCTGCGGCACCAATTCCGCTGCCTGCTCCTGTTATGAGTATTGTTTTCATGATTAAGTTTGAACAAAAATAGCGGAACACGATTCATAACAAGACATGAAATTCAATCTAAGCGAAATATCCGGACTCATTCAAAGTCGAAGAACTATAACTCCAGAACACTACACTAACCGTAAAGTGCACAAGGAGCAAATTGAAAAAATGCTTCAAAATGCAGTGTGGGCACCGAATCACAAGCATACTCAGCCTTGGCGTTTTCATGTTTATTTGGAAGAGGGAATGGATACGCTTCGTGAAAATCTTCCTCTACTCATGCCCGAAGATCAGCCCGTAAAAAGAGAACGTATTGCCTCTCGTTTAAATCGAACTTCTGCTGTCATTGTGGTCTGCATGGAAGCTTCTGAAAACGCAGCCTTGCATGAAGAGGAATACGCTGTGGCCTGCGCCATTCAGAACATCATGCTTACTGCTACTGCCTACGGGATTGGAAGTTTTTGGGCAACACCCGGATTCATTAGAACGGAAAAAATCAATCAAACATTAAATCTTCCTGAGCAACAACGGTGCTTGGGAATCGTTTATTTGGGTTATGTTGAAGGCGAATGGCCAACGAACCACCGCAAACCACTTGAATATGTTACCGAATGGAATTCAATAAAAAAATAACTTTTATTCTGTGTTTGATTTTTTGGGCTGGAAAAATTTTCGGGCAAAATTCTAATGCCAACGAATTTAAGTTTGGCTTTCAGCTTCGACCTATTATTCCAAATGCCTATTTGAATACAGCTATTGAAACAGCTACTTCGCCGAATTTTTCATACAGCGCTAAATCAAATGTTGGAATAAGCTTCGGATCAATCATTCGCAAACCTTTGGGAAAGTTTTGGAATATAGAAACAGGCTTGAATTTCGTGAAGCGAAGTTATTCCTTGAATTTCGATTTGAACGATAGTGTGCAGGTAAGTTCAAAACAAAACATGACATTCATTGCCTATGAAATCCCTATTCAAGCGTTGATTTATGTGAGGCTCGGAAAGTCATGGTACATGAATGCAAGTGCTGGGATTTCCATCGATTTTTTTCCCAGTGAAACAGAAACATTCAGTTTTGAAAAGGTGGATTCGACGTATTACGATTTCAGTCAGAAAACATACCGCATCAAATGGAGCGCTTTAGCAGCACAATCGAATTTGGGTTTTGAATATCGAACCGAAAAGCAAGGATACTATTATATCGGAGCTTCATTTCATAGACCTTTCGGAAGAATTGCTGGATCGCAAGCAACGTTAGAGACTACAAGTGGATCAGAACGTTTGTGGTTAAGTCTATCTGGAAGCTATTTCTCTATTGACCTAAAGTATTTTTTATACGACAAATACAAAACAAAAAAGGCCGTCACTGAATGACGACCTTTTTCCACCTTAACTAATCTAAACTTATTTCTTCAAATCGCCTACCAATTTCACGTTTAACGTAAAGATGTTGTCGATTGCCTTGTCTCCGAGGTTATCAAAAAATGCAGTAGAACCGTACTTCACGTCGAACTGAGAACGGTCAACAGCCACGCTACCCTCAACAAAAATTTGATTTCCACCACCTGTTATTTTTGCTGGGAAAGACAATGATTTGGTAATTCCTTTGATGGTCATGTTACCGTTAACATTGTGTGTAGTCCCGTTGTTTCCTTTCGTTACTTGAACGCCAGTAACTTCGAACATCGCGTCTGGAAATACCACTGTGTTGAAGAAATCTTCATTCTTCAAGTGATTTAAAAAGTTTGCGTTCGTACCTGCGTCAGAGATGTCTGTAACAGCCATTGCGTTCATGTCTATTTTCACTTTTCCCGTGATACCAGCGTTTCCTTTCACGTATACTACACCACTAGAAACACGAACTGTTCCGGCGTGTCCGCTACCTGTTACTTTCTTGGCGTTCCATACAATAGAACTCTTGTTAAAGTCTAAGATGTACTTACCATCTGCTAATTGCGCTTGAACTCCCGCTGCTGAAACGATTGCTACGAATAATGCTAAAATTGCCTTTTTCATTTGATTGATTTTTATTTTTTGTTTATTTCTGATTTCTAATTTCATCGAGTGCGAAATTCAACGCCTCGGCATCTTTTAGAGACAACTGATTCGTCATAATTGTTTTGAACGTTGGCACTTTTTTATCTAAATCTTCCAAAAGTGCGGTGCCCTTTTCTGTAATGACAACATCGACTTGTCTCCGATCTCTATCGCAAACTCTCCTCAATACCAGTTTCCGTGTTTCAAGTTTGTCCACAATACGCGAAGCATTGCTGCTTTTATCAATCATGCGTTCACAAAGCCCTGCAACTGAAATAGCTTTTCCCTTTTGTCCACGTAAAATTCGAAGAACGTTATACTGTGGCAACGAAATGTCGCAATCCTTCAAGGCTGCTCTATGCATATCACCAAACCAAGCTGCCGTGAATAGAATATTGATGCCCAACTCTTGGTAGACATCACTGAATTCAGCTTGCTGGATTTCTTCACCGATTGATTTCACCCGGCAAATATATGTACATACATTAAATGTACCTACATCTTTTTTTAAGTTTTTTTTCTACCTGAAACTTTTGCTCTTACTTTGACGTAATAAACTTGTATGAAAAACTTACTCTCCCTCTTTGTTTTCGTTTCCTTGTTTCACGGCTTGCAGGCTCAGACATTTGGTAAATCAAAAATTATTTTACAAGGAAAAGTGACTGAACTGTTTCTTTCAGACAGCACAGTAAAGCCTCTAGATAAGGTGTCTATTCAAATTTGGTCCAACAACAAATTGATTGCTGAGATGAAATCGGCGCACCGTGGAAAATACCGAATGGAGGCTCCTTACAAGGAAATTTACAGCATTAAATATGTTCAAGATGGTTATGTGACTAAGACTGTTGAACTCGAAACCAAATCCATCAAGCGAGAAGAGACTGCTATTAGACTTATGCTAACCATTGATATTACCCTGTTTAAAGAAAATTCAGCTTGTGATTTCAGTTTTCTTACTGATATTCCTGTTGCTAAAGCCAAAGTTCTTCGTAGAAAAGATAATGTAATTTGGGACATCGACTACAATCATACTATGCAAGAGCGCATTCGAAAAGAAATAAGTAAAGCTCGTGTCACAAAATCAGTGTTGTAAACATTGAAAGCGCAGTAAATTCGCCGAAAGATTTCAAGGTGAAAGAAAGCGCTACTCCTCCAAAAAAGAAAATTTCAAAAGCAACAATCTCCAGTGCCATGGGGTTGTTTCGCTATTTACGTCCTTATGCATTCTCCTTTTTTATTGGAATGCTTCTGCTCGTTGTTTCAGGGTTATTGGTAATTGTCATCACAGCTTTACTCGGTTTCTTACTAACTCCGAATGCACAAGCCGCTTTACCTGGCGGTGCCTTAACGCAGTCTCTTCTGTCTGCTATTCATTGGGAAGGTGAGGGCATGACTTCAAAAACACTGGTTGCTTTGGTTGGCTTATTAATCATACAAGGCGTATTCTCATTCTTTCGTGTCTACCTCTTTTCATACGTTTCGGAAAATGCAATGCTCGCCCTTCGCAAAGACACGTATTCACGAATTATTCGTATGCCTATTCAGTTTTATAATGAACGACGAGTTGGAGATTTGAGCAGCCGAATTACTTCAGATATTACCGCCATTCAAGAAACATTAACAACCACACTTGCAGAATTCCTTCGTCAATCTGTAATTATATTCGTAGGTGTGGGTTGGCTCGTTTCGTATTCGCCTTACTTAACCTTAGTCATGCTCGGCACACTCCCGGTTATCATAGTTGTCATGGTGTTCTTCGGACGATACATTAAAAAATTAAGCAAGGAAACGCAAGATAAAGTTGCGGAATCTGGCGTGGTGTTGAATGAAACCTTTACCGGTGTCGTTAGCGTGAAAAGTTACAGCAACGAGCCATTTGAAATATCTCGTTACTACAAACGCATTTTAGATGTCCGCGCAAACGCTATGAAGAGCGCTATATGGCGAGGCATGTTCGGCACATTCATTATTATTTTCTTGTTCGGAACATTGGGACTTGTTATTGGGGTTGGAGCACACTTGCAACAAACCGGACAATTGCCTGTTGAGGTGTTGCCGCAGTTTATTATGCTCACCGGATTAATTGCGGGATCGATAGGTGGACTCGCAGCACAAATGGGATCTCTTCAGCGCAGCTTAGGAATTATAGATTCGGTAATGGAAATACTTGCCATGGATCCAGAGAATATTCCAGAAGAAGAAACGGCAGTAGAAAAAACATTCAATGGAACATTCGAATTCAAAAACGTCTCGTTCAACTACGCTAGCCGAGCTGAAATGGCTGTGCTGAAAAATGTATCTTTCGAAGTGAAAGAAGGTGAGCAGATTGCACTTGTGGGTTCTTCAGGTTCAGGAAAATCCACCATCGCCAATCTTCTGCTTCGCTTTTACGAAACAACTGAAGGAACAATCCTGTTCGATGGAGTTCCATCTTCCGATTGGAAACTTCACGACGTGAGAAAAAGCATGGCGTATGTTCCTCAAGAGGTCTTACTATTTGGTGGAAGTATCCGTGAGAACATTGCATATGGCAAACCCTCGGCTGATGATAACGAAATAAAGTCTGCGGCCGTTCGTGCTAACGCATGGGAATTCATTGAGCAATTCACAGATGGGTGGGATACCATTGTGGGAGATCGTGGAATTCAACTTTCGGGTGGACAACGTCAGCGCATTGCAATTGCCCGAGCCATTCTGAAAGACCCGAAACTTCTCATCTTAGACGAAGCTACTTCGGCATTGGATTCAGAGAATGAAAGAGCGGTTCAACTGGCTCTCGACGAACTCATGAAAAACAGAACATCGTTGGTTATTGCCCATCGACTTTCAACTATTCGAAACGCATCAAAAATTATTGTTTTAGATGGGGGTAGTATTGTTGAAACTGGCACACACGAAGAACTGATGCAAAAAGACAGTGCCTATTTGAAGATGGTTGAATTGCAAGACAGAGCAAAATAAAGTTATCTTCGTTTCTTTTTGCTATGCGCACATCCTTGGTTTATGAGATTTTTCGATTCTTTTTGGTGTTTGGGTTGAGACTCTTCCACAAAAAGTTTCGTGTTGTAGGGTATGAAAATTTAAAGGGAAGCGAAATTCCAACCATCGTCGTTGGCAATCATCAAAACGCCTTACTTGACCCTATCCTTTGCTGCTCGGTGATTACCCAAGAACTCCATTGGCTCACGCGCTCCGATGTTTTTAAGCCCGGTCTTATTTCTGCCTTCCTACGGAAAGCAAATATGCTTCCTGTTTATCGTGAAAAAGATAACGTAGGAGATCTTCGTGACCGCAACGACGCCATATTCAGAGAATGTCACAAGCGCTTGAACCGAGGACAGTGGATTAGCTTGTTTCCTGAAGGAACACACAAAGGAAAAAAATCGCTTAACACACCCCTAAAGAAAGGTGTTGGAAGATTAATCATTGGCACTTTTGAAGCGAATCCGAATTTGCAAAAAATTAGAATCTTACCACTGGGGCTCGAGTATTCTGAATTCTTTGAAAAAGACGGAAACTTCATGTTGCGCATTGGAAAGCCCATTGTCCTTTCGAAAGAAGATTACACAATAGCGAATAAAGCCATTTGGGCAAATGAATTGGTTGCTGATATAAGCGCCCAGTTGCAAGCGGTCATGACAGACATTCGCAACGATGATTATTATGAAGAATACATAACCATTCAAGACCTCATTCACTTTGTATACCCACATAACGATTGGCACGAAAACATGGTTATCTACCAAGACCTTGTAAATACCAATCGCTTTGAAAATCCTAATTTCCTAAACGAACTGAAATCGTTCAACCAATTAACCAAAGAACTTTCATTTTCAAATAAACTTGAGCTCGAATCTAAGCAATGGCGCTTCTGGAATACGCTTCGCGTGTTCATGACTCTTCCATTAGCGTTGATTGGAAAAATTATTTTCTTCCCCATTTCAAATTTCACAGAAAATTTTGTTCGCACAAAAGTCAAAGACCCTCTCTTTCAAAACTCCATTCGAATAACATTCAAGCTCTTCTTTGGAATTCCATACATCTTGATTTTAGCTATTGTCTTTCCATTCCTTGGAGTGAATTATTTTCTTGCCGTGCTGCTTTTGGTTATTACCGGAACTTTCGAAGTGAGAGCGCGCATGCGCTTTGATCTAATAAAAAAGATTATTCAACACAAAAAAGATTGTGCAAATCGCAAGGAAGAATACGCAAAATGGAAATCTGCGCAAACCAATTGTATTGCTCAACTAAAAGAAATTTGCAATGAACAGAATTAATAGTATTCAGCATATTGGTGTTGCGGTTCAGGACATGGACGCTTCGCTGAAGTATTACCGCAAGATTTTCGGAATGAACATTCCGTTTTTCGACAGTATTCAACCGGCGCCTCTTATGGATTGTTATACGCATGGAAAAACCATCACCAAGCGCGCTAGCATGATCATGAATTTGCAAGGCGGTTGCGCCATGGAAGTTATTCGTCCAACTACCTTTGAACCTCGGAAAGCAAATTTTCAAATCAAAGTAGGTGACCTTCATATTTTCCAAATTCACATGAAGGCACGTGATGTGAAACATATGCATGCCCATTGCAAACTTAACGGTGCGCATGACGTGAGTGAGATTGCATTGAATCCTGCTCAGCAGCAGGTATTCGATTTAACCGATCCAGATGGAAACTTTTTCCGTGTGGAACCCACCAACGAATGTTACCGAGACATGGGGCATGCGAGCAACGGGGTTGCTGGATGCAGCATCGGCGTTACAAATATGGAAGACGCATTGAAACTATATTCGAATCTTT
>JBILTF010000076.1:0-10947 GCA_044371675.1 Flavobacteriales bacterium | reverse complement strand
CGCACCATTGCCGATTTAGCAGCTTCAGAAAAAATACAAAGCGAACACATTTCCGAAGCTATTCAATATCGAAGTTTAGATCGAGAGAATTGGGGAGGGTGATACGAGTTAATGAAACTCCGGATTACTCACGAATTCCACGTCCGTCAGAGTTTTCATGAAGGCAACAAGGTCTTCCATTTCTTGCTGAGTCATTCTTCCCTTTAGAGCGAAGGATAAGTTAGGGTCAAGGTTAGCGCTGTAGCGGAAGCCTGTGTTGTAATGCTGAACACATTCCAACAAGGTTTGAAATCTTCCATCGTGCATAAACGGAGCAGTCAATTCAACATTCCGAAGTGACGGTGTTTTAAATTTCCCACGATCTCCTTGATTCAACGTAATCAGATAACGTCCTTCATCGACAGGTATGCTGTCTAGCCCCGTGTTACGAAATTCGAAATCGCTGAAGGTAGAACCCATCGAATGGCAGTGAACACAGTCACCTTTTTCCATGTCTTCAAACAACGCTTTTCCATTCAATTCTTGAGCGGTGAGCAAGGCTTCTCCGCGCATGTATTGATCGTATTTCGAGTTGCCTGAAATAAGTGTTCGTTCGAATTGCGCAATGGCGCGCATGATGTTTTGTGAAGAAGCTTCCGCGCTGCCAAAAGCGGCTTTAAATAGTTCGGGGTATTCAGCAGTTGCATTCAACTTGGCAACAACGTTCGCCAGGGTTTCGTGCATTTCAATGGGGTTCGTGATGGGCCCAATGACTTGACTTTCCAATCCGTTCGCACCACCGTCCCAAAAGAACTTCGTTTGCCATCCCAGGTTAATGAGCGGCATTGCATTTCTGTTTCCTTCAATACCGTCTATGCCTGTACTATACTGAGTCGTTTCTGAAAACCCGGTTTCTTGAATGTGACAACTGGCACAACTTTGCGTGTTATTCGCAGAGAGAATAGGATCGTAAAACAAACGTTTTCCAAGAGCGACACCTTCAACCGTTAGCGGATTGTTAGAAGGAATATTCATGGGCGGAAGTCCTTGTGGAATGACAAGTGTATACGGCGTTGCAGCAGGCACTTCGTCTTCACCTTTGTCGCAAGCAACAAAGAGAAGAGGAGCAATAAAAATGAATGCTACAATTATCTTTTTCATTCTTGCAAGAAGACGTAGGAGTTAGCAGAAAATGCGCTAAGAAAATTAGCACGAAGCGCATTGATCCATGGAATATCTGAATTGGAAACACTCTGATGATTGTTGTTTCCTGTGAACGCAATGGAGTTCGGATTGCTATACAATTTATTCAAATCGAATTGAAGTTGAATCACAGATGCATTGCGATCGACATGAAGATTAAGTGGCAATGAAATCGGAGCTAAAGCGCGGTCTGTGCCGTAGTGATAGATGAGCGGTTGTTCAGTGCCTGAAGTGCTCGAAGTGAAATTCCCTTCATGTTTGAAGAAAATGTAGCCTGTGTTCCACGTCCAAATCATTCCGTACATCGGATCTAAATCTCCCGCCTGATCTCCTGCGTGGTTGTGAAGCGAATCGACGCCTAAATTGAATTCTAAGGCAGTATAATGTCCATCAGGAATTTCAACGTCTCCCAATTCCAAAGAAGAAGGAATCGACTGATCAATAAGTTCATGCCCATACAATTCAACGCGTTCTCCGTTTTCATTTACAAGCGCCATGTGTGAGAAATAGTACTTCAGCATATATGCATCGTATGCTTCTCCGGCGCCGTTGATGTATGTGCTGTCTAAATGGAATTCTTCAGTGCCGATGAGGTTGCTTACTGCAACACGCGTGTATGATTTGCATTTTGTTCCGGAGTCTTTACGACAAGAAGAAATTACAATAAGGCAAACGGCGAGAACGAGAAGTGCGAAATTTTTCATGCAATGAAAATAACTTAAAAAGTCTTCTACAACTTAATTATGCCGAGATTTGCAATTGAAAATCATTGCCCCCGTAGTTTAACAGGATAAAACGGCCGTTTCCTAAACAGCTAATCCGTGTTCGAGTCACGGCGGGGGTATTTTTTAAGTCGCAGTGCTACTTAACTAAGCAGCAACCTTTGCTTTAAGTTCTAGTAACAATTCCAATTGAGATTTAACCAACCCTTTATATTGGAATAATTAACAAATAGAAATTAAATCTGTCCTTCGTGAAAAATTTCCACAATGAAGCACGTTCTATTTTTTCTAGCTATTTTATTCAGTTCAATTGGTGTTCAATCTCAAGTGCGCATCACCGAAGTTATGTCGAACGGAGGTACTTCTGATTGGTTTGAATTGACCAATTTTGGGACAACTACAGTTGATATTACAGGATGGAAAGTAGACGATAGTTCATTCGGATTAGCGACGTCATTTTTGCTTAACGGCGTGACATCTATTGCTCCGAATGAGCGAGTGATATTTTGCGAAAACGCCAGCGCATCCTATGCTACAACGTTTAGCACATTTTGGGGATTAGCTTCCAGTGTTCAGGTGGGAACTTATACCGGAGCCGCCATTGGTTTTTCTTCTGGCGGAGATGGCGTAATTGTTTTTGACGCGAGTGGTACAGAAGTGTGGCGAGTAAGTTTTGGCACGGCCACAGCTGGCACCTCTTTTTATTGGGGATATACGAGTTCTGGAAGTTTTGACCCCATGTATGTGGGCGCAGCAAACGTTGGACTGTTGAGCACATTAGGTGCCATTCAAAGTCAAGTTACTGTAAATAGTGTCGATGTTGCAATGAATGTAGGTTCACCAAGCACCTCTATTCAACCTCTTAACCCTGTTCTAGGTTGCATGGATGCACTAGCTTGCAACTACAGCAGCACAGCAACAACAAGCGATAACTCTTGCACATACGGACAAACGTATTACCTCGATCAAGATGGAGATGGATATGGTGTTTCAACGACGTCTATTGTGAGTTGCACTGCGACAACAGGTTATGTTTTATCGAGCACAGATTGTGACGACAACGTTGCTGCCATTTCTCCTGGAGCTTCTGAGAACTGTTTGAATTTGGTAGACGACAACTGCGATGGATTGGTGAATGTTGGATGTCCGCAAGCGGAAATAAGCATTGCCTCAGCTTCGAATTTCATTCAAGTAAACGAAAATGCAGGAACAGTAACTATTCCTGTGACCGTTACAAATGCGAATGCTCTTCCTATCAATGTTCAATTCTCTCTTTCTGTTTATTCGAATGCAACAGAAGGGGTAGATTATACTTGGACAAATACCATGGTCATTAATCCATTAACAAATGGGGTAATCAACCACAGTGTAACCATTGTTGACGATGCAATAATTGAAAATGCGGAACGTGTAATTGTAAAAATTTCTTCAACGGACAACGGTATTGTTAACGCAACCAACAATTACAGAATCATTTTTATCAAGGACAATGAGCAAGAAAATATTCCTGCTAGCAATGAACTTAACTTAAGTCTACTATCGAGTTTTTCAAACGGAACAGATGGGGTGAATTCTGCTGAGATTGTTGCGCACGATTCACAAAGTCAACGCTTGTTTATTGCAAACAGCATTGCTGGGAAAATGGACATTGTTAATTTCTCGAATCCTACCGCACCAATTTTAATTTCTTCCATAAGCATGTCACCTTACGGAAACATTAACTCAATTGCAGTGCAAAACGGAATTGTTGCTGTTGCCATTGAAAATGTAAATGCACAATCAAACGGTAAGATTGTCTTTTTTGATATCAATGGTGTTTTCTTAAATGAAGTGCCTGCCGGGGCAATGCCAGATATGATTACCTTTTCAAAGGATTACACAAAAGTTATTACAGCCAACGAAGGAGAGCCAAATGGCACATATACCCTTGACCCTGAAGGTTCAATTACTGTTGTAGACATTAGCGGTGGCGTTGCAAACTTGACGTCTGCAAACGCGACTCAAATTATGTTGACTCAATTCAATGGACAAGAGGTTGCTCTTCGTGCGCAAGGGATAAGAATATTTACTACGTCTGCAACTGTTGCACAAGATTTAGAGCCAGAGTATGTGGCTGTTTCAGACGACAACACCAAGGCGTATGTTACACTTCAAGAAAACAATGCGATACTCGTATTGAATTTAGTAACGAACACCATTGAATCTCTTCTTCCATTGGGTTACGCAGATTATTCTGCCGGCTCAGGAAATTCGTTGGATGCTTCTGACCAAAGCGGTGCCATATTAAATACCTCTGGAATTCCTATCAAAGGAGCATACATGCCCGATGCCATTTCTTATTCAACCATTAACGGAAACGGCTATGTGTTTATGGCCAACGAAGGTGATTCACGTGAATTCGGTTCTGTGATAGACGCGAATAGAATTTCTTCAAGCACCTTCAACAGCTTGGATGCTGCAGCCTTCCCAGACGCTGCAATTCTTCGAAACAATAAATTCTTAGGTCGCTTAAGCGCATTGAAATATTCAGGAGATACTGACGGAGACGGTGATTACGATGAGCTTCATGTTTTAGGTTCTCGTTCGTTTACCATTCGCAACGCAGCTACGAATGCATTGGTATTTGATTCGAAAGATTTATTTGAAAAGATTACTGCAAACTCTCCATTAACGGCAGCGTTCTTCAATGCATCTAATACTACTGGTGCTGCAGCTTCTAAGAACAGAAGCGACGACAAAGGTCCAGAGCCAGAAGGAGTAACAGTGGCAGTGGTCAATGGTATTCACTACGCATTTATAGCTTTAGAGCGTGTAGGTGGTTGCATGGTTTTCAATGTTGAAAATCCGAATGCTCCAGTTTTTGTTACATACGTGAACAACAGAACCTTGAACGGTAGCGGTCCAGACTTGGGTGCTGAAGGTATAATTTTTATCTCAGCAGCTGATTCTCCAAATGGACAAGCCATTGTTATTTTGGCGAATGAGGTGAGTAGCACATTGTCGATTTTCTCTGTGAACACTTGCGCATCTCTTTCAGCAGTTGTTTCAACCCCGACATCAACAACAGCATGCGCTGGAGAGACGATTGAATTATCGGCAACTGTGAATGCTAATGTTAGCTCGCAATGGTTCAAAGATGGTCAGGCTTTTGGAATGATGAACGCAGGATCCATTTCTGCTACTGAAAGTGGTGTTTACCATTTAGAGGTTTCAAATGCGCTTCTACAGTGCAATCATTCATACAGCGACGTAGTGGTGACCATTAACGCATTGCCGGTGCTAACGGTTCCTGCAGATGTTGCAGTTTGTGTGGGCAATGAAATTCAATTGAGCGCACAAGGTGCTGAAAGCATTGTGTGGAATGGAACCCTTGCAAACGGTTCATTTATTACACCAACGGATTCAGAAATATACACTGCTGTTGGTACGAATGAATTTGGTTGCGAGTCTTCTGAAGAATGGAGTATTCAAGTGAATGAACTTCCTATGGTAAACGCAGGTGCCGATGTTACTGTTTGCGAAGGCAGTTATGTTGAATTCAATGCGATTGGAGCAACGTACTATGTTTGGAGCAACGGCGCTTCTAACACTGCCAGTCTAACCGTTTATGTGACTGAAGAAATTTCTGTAGTTGGAACGGATGCATTCGGTTGTCAAGATGCAGACACGCTGATAGTAACCACATTAATGAATGAGAATTTTTATTTCGATGCAGACGGTGATGGGTTCGGTGATTTGAATACCCTATCTATTACATGCGTTCAGCCAGCGGGATATGTAACCACCGCAACAGATTGTGACGATGCTAATTTCTCAATCAATGAAAGTGCTGCAGAAGTTTGTAATAACGCCGATGAAAATTGCAATGGACAAATAGATGAAGGTTTGGTGTTCAGCAATTACTACATGGATTTCGACTTAGACGGATTCGGTTCTACAGATTTTGTTGAAGAGGCTTGCGCGCAGCCAGCAGGATATGTCGACAATTCTCTGGATTGTAACGATATGAACTTCTCTGTGAATACAGTTGCAGTTGAAATCTGCAATGACATTGATGACGATTGCAATGGAGAAATAGACAACGGGTTGACATTCGCAACGTATTATGTAGATACTGATGCAGATACTTTTGGTGATCCTAATAATATGCAAGATTTTTGTTTGACACCTACAGAGTTATTCGTGTCAAACAGCGAAGATTGCGACGATACAAACGCATTGGTTAATCCTGCTGCAACAGAAGTTTGGGAGAACGGAATAGATGACGATTGTAACCCGAGCACAAGTGATGTAAGTGTTGGTGAATTGACGGCAATCGAATTTAATTTATTCCCGAATCCAGCTGCGGAAAGAATTACAATTTCACGTTCTTCAACTGAGGCTTCCTCGATTGAAATATTTAATTCCCTCGGAGCATTGGTTTACACCTCCACTGTTTTTGGAGCGCAGACTATTATCGATGTAACGTTAATACCAGCAGGATATTATTTTGTTCGCGTGAATGGAATTAGCAAGACATTTGTTAAGTTTTAATTCATTTTTTTGAATTGAAACAACGTTCCCGCGTTTGCCGAAGTGCTTCCTTATACCTGGGATTTTGGAAATGGTCAGTTCAGCGGTTTGCAAACGGCCACGGCTGTGTATGTCAGAGAAGGCGATTACCCAGTTGTCTTAACCCTAACAACCGTAGATGGTTGTGTTTACCCGATTCAAAACATGGTATCTATTTCACCTTCACCGGTAGCGGCTTTTTCAAGCTCATGGGATGAGCCAAGCAACGTTGTAAGCTTCGTTAATGAGTCAACTATTTCTTCGGGATCAATTAACCTTTACACCTGGGATTTCGGAACGAGTACTTCCAATTTACAAAACCCAAATTATACGTTTCCAATACCAGGGTATTACGATGTAACCCTTACTGCAACCTCCGATTTAGGTTGTACAAGCTCAATTACACAATTGGTTACCGCCATTGATATTATAGAGTTGGACAATAGAAATTTCCATATTTTCCCTAATCCAGCCAATGACTTTATTCAAATAGAATCTAATTTTCATACTGTTGGAAGAATTACCGATGTAACTGGAAGAATTCTAACAGAGAACTTTATTATTCAAGCCAATCAAGTAACGAATTTTGATGTTTCTACTCTTTCAACAGGTTTTTATTTCCTAGAAAGTATTGACGGAGACACCATTTTCAGAGAACGATTTGTAGTTGAAAATTAGAATTTTGACAAGTAGATTTCTATTTCTTAACATTCAGTCTCAATAAACATCGCATTTTTGCAAAATGGAAAAGAGAAGAATTGGAATAGAAAGAGAGCTTTCGTGGTTGCAATTTAACGAGCGCGTATTGCAAGAGGCACAAGACAATCACCTGCCCTTGCTCGAGCGCTTGAGATTTTTAGGTATTTTTTCCAGCAACTTAGACGAGTTTTTCAAAGTTCGATTTGCAACCCTGCGTCGTGAATTGAAGGCTTTGAGAAAGAGTAATTTTTCTGCTGCAAACGCACAGAAAAAACAACTCGAAATTATTCACGACCGTGTTATTGAGCTTCAACTGAAGTTTGATGCAACTTTCGAAAAGACCAAAGATGCGCTGGCTATCAACGGGATTCACTTCAAAAATGAATCTCAAGTTACCCCATCTCAAAAAGAGTTTCTTGAAGCTTATTTTGAAGACCAGGTGCGCCACCACATTATTCCAATCATGTTAAAAACGCGAGGAAATATTCCTCCGTTGAACGACAACGAGCTTTATCTCATTGTAGACATCAACACCCGCGCAAAAGAAAAGGTGCATGCCCTAATTGAGGTGCCTACTGCTATTCCTCGATTCGTGACGCTTCCAACATTAGATGGTTCCGTGAATGTGATTATGTTAGAAGACATTATTCGCCTGAATTTGCGAAAGATTTTTAGCGTTTTCAAGGTTTCAAGTGCGAAAGCCTACGATATTAAGGTGGTTCGTGATGCGGAGTATGAAGTGGAGCAAGATTATTCAAAGAGTGTTTTCGATAAAATATCGAAGAGCATTCAGCAGCGCGACAAAGGTGAATATGTTCGCTTGAATTTCGATAGAAAATTACCCCAAGAGTTGTTGACGTTTTTGTTGACGAAAACAAAAATTAAAGACGCTGAGAATATTATTCCTGGAGGGAAATACCACAACAAGCGTGATTTCTTGAAGTTCCCTGCGTTTAATAGACCTGACTTGAATTTCAAGCCTTCTCCGCCGTTAACGCACATTGTTCTAGCAAAATCGCAGAATATTCTAGACACCGTAGCGAAGCAAGATATTTTATTGCATTACCCCTATCAAAAGTTTACGCACGTTTTGGATATGCTACGCGCCGCGGCCATTGATCCGTTGGTGAGAACCATTCGCATCACCATGTATCGCATTGCGAGCGACTCGCATATTCTTCACGCATTAGTGAATGCCGCGAAAAACGGTAAGCGCGTCGTAGCCATTGTTGAGGTTCAGGCGCGATTCGATGAAGAACACAACATTGAAATTACCCGAATCCTTCAAGACGCTGGAGTGGAGGTTATACCCGGAGTTCCCGGATTGAAAGTACATTGTAAGATTTTTCAAATTAGTAGAAAAATAGATGGTATAACCGAGCGCATTACGCACATAGGAACGGGCAACTTCCACGAGAAAACAGCAAACATCTATTCAGATATTACCCTGTTAACGGCGCATTTGGAAATTGGACGAGAGGTTAGAAAACTATTCGAGTTTTTTGAAGCCAATTTCCACCGTCCTATTTTCAAGCATCTTCTTGTTTCACCATTCAATACACGAAGAAAATTAATGGAATACATTCAACGTGAAATTCATTTCGCGAAGAAGGGGAAACACGCTTCCGTTATTCTTAAGATTAATAATTTAACCGATGAGACGCTCATAAAAAAGCTTCTCGAAGCTGCAGAGGCGGGGGTGCAGATTTCATGCATCATTCGTGGTGTTTGTCTACTTCAGCCTTCAACAAAAAAGCAGAAGAAGAATATTCACATGCGTAGCATCATAGGACGTTATTTAGAGCACGCACGCCTATTTGTTTTCAATAATGGAGGAGATGAAGTAATCTTATTTGGAAGCGCCGATTTAATGACGCGTAACCTAGATTATCGCGTGGAAGTAACTACCCCCGTGTACAATAATTCACTCAAAGCTGAAATTAAAGAATGGCTGCAAATTCAATTATCTGACACAACGAAGGCGCGATCGCTTCATTCTGGAGAGATCAATAACTATATTTGTCCGCTAGACTCGAAATTATTAAAAGACAGCCAAGTAGAATGGAAAAAATACTTGGAATCGAAGTCTGCAAAGGTATAAATTGAAATTTAGAATATAGTGAGAATAGCCGCAGTTGATATTGGCTCGAATGCCATTCGTTTGTTTGTTGCAGAGGTTTTTTTAGACTCTGGAAAGATAGAACTAGATAAAATAAGTCACACCCGAATACC
Source organism: Flavobacteriales bacterium (assembly GCA_044371675.1). Classification (GTDB taxonomy): domain Bacteria; phylum Bacteroidota; class Bacteroidia; order Flavobacteriales_D; family Sanyastnellaceae; genus CAIZGX01. The sequence continues at coordinate 1,561 of JBILTF010000076.1, read as the reverse complement.
CATTCGCTTGGGTGAGGATGTGTTTACATACGGAAGAATTTCTGAGAAGAAGGAAATGCAGCTTACTCAAGTTTTAACCGGCATGAAGTTGCTCATTGATTCTTTGGATGTAGAACATTTTAGATTCTGTGCAACAAGCGCCATGCGCAGCGCAGAGAACGGCAGAGAGGTTGTAAATGCTCTTGAGATTAAGACAGGTTTAGCTATAGACATTCTTTCCGGTGCAGAAGAAGCTGATATTATTTTCGGAAACTTCGAGCAACAAGAATTACCCAAGACCAAGAACTATTTATTCATAGATGTTGGCGGAGGAAGTACCGAGTTAAGCATCATAGAAAATTTTGAACGGAAGCACAGCCAATCTTTCGAAATAGGAACGGTGCGCATGCTCATTAACGAACAAGAAAAAGTTCCACGAGCCATTTCTTTTTGGTTGAAGGAGTATTTGAACGCGGGTTTAACATATGAGGCCATTGCAACCGGTGGAAACATTAGCTCGGCTTTCAAAATGTTAGAGAAAAAACAACGCGAACCCATTGCTGTAAAAGAGTTAGAAACCTTGCTCCGCACTCTTTCGAAACTTACACCGCACGAACGTGTGAAGAAATTTACCATTCGACCAGACCGCGCAGATGTGATTGTCCCCGCATTGAATCTCTACACGCAAGTCGCGAACTCCGCCAATATTGAAAAGATATTCGCTCCGAAATTCGGGTTGGCAGACGGTATCGTTTTGAAATTGTTCAAGTCTCTTTAATTCCGACAAGGATACTTTTCGAGTCTTCGTGTATTTTCGCTACATGAACGCGAAAACAGTAGAGAACTCTATAACTACCATCACCGAACTTATGGTTCCTTCCTATGCTAATTTTAGCGGAAAGGTGCACGGTGGTATACTACTTTCTATTATGGATAAAGTAGCTTATGTGGCAGCTGCAAAACATTCTGGAACCTATTGCGTTACTGTTGCCGTGGAAGGCGTAGAATTTTTAAATCCTGTTGAAGTAGGCGAACTCGTTTCGTTTCAAGCGTCTGTCAATTACGTGGGCAATACCACCATGATTGTAGGTATTCGCGTCGAGTCACTTAATCCGAAAACAAGCGTCGTGAAGCACACCAACTCTTGCTACTTCACCATGGCGGCAAAAGATGAAGCAGGCGCACTCATGCAAGTGCCTGAATTAATTCTAGAAAGCGAAGAACAGATTAGAAGATTTTGTGAGGGAAGAGCGCTACGCGACTATTCAAAGAAAAAACGAGTTTTGTTGAAGTCAGATTTGAAGGGAGTGACTCACGCACAGCTTTTAGAACAATGCAACGAAGAACGTTGTATCGTAAATATTAAAGATTAATTCGAAAGAATGCGATCGTTGCTGATTCTCCTTTGCGTCGCGCTTTCGCTTCACTCGTTTGCTCAGTCGAAAAAGACATTAGCACTTCTTCCGAATGTAACGTGTATATCGCTCGATACTTCTATTGTTCGACCAAGCTCTATTCAGGTATTTTACAAGGACGAACTTATTAAATCCGGATATCGCTACACGGTGCATGCGCAAATGCT
>JBILTF010000127.1:0-3192 GCA_044371675.1 Flavobacteriales bacterium | reverse complement strand
GCCGATTTGGCACCAGCAGTCCAGCAATTTCTAGAGAAAATGGTGCGACGCGGAGTTTCCATTTGTGTCTACAAAGGGTTTGAACGTTTTCTTCAGTCACACATTCAAATTCCTGCACACACCACCTTCGAAGAAGATTCGGAATTTGAAAATGCTGTGGCTTTGTTCAGTTTTGGTGGCGACGGAACTTTTTTGGATGCGGCGCGACTTGTAGGCTCAAAGCGTATTCCACTTTTGGGAATTAACACAGGAAGACTAGGGTTTCTTTCACACGTAAGTGTATCAGAAGCAGATGAGGCGCTTGAGCAGTTTGTAAATTCTGATTACACCATTGACCCGCGTTCATTCATTCAAATTAAATCCGATCAATTTGATTTTGGAGATTTTCCTTTTGCGTTGAATGAAATTACCATCAACAATGCTACGCGGAATGAAATGATAAAGATTAACGCCTCAGTAAATAAAGCCTTTTTAAGCAGTTATTGGGCCGATGGTTTAATAGTAGCTACCCCTACAGGGTCTACAGCCTATTCGCTTTCGTGCGGTGGGCCTATAGTAACACCGAATTCGAATAATTTTATTATCACGCCAATTTCTGCCCACAACCTTACAGCGCGTCCGCTTGTAATTGGAGACACTTCTACAGTTAAGTTGAAAGCGGATTGTAGGTCTGGCCAGATACAAATAACATTAGACAGTTCGCAGTATGTGATGGACAGCGGAGTAGAAATTACATTGTGTCGCGCACCCTTTGAGCTTCAAATGATACTTTTGGAAGGAAGAAATTTCTTCAGAACCATTCGAAAGAAAATGGGATGGGGCCTTGACATTCGAATGGATTGACAATAATTAACTGAAAAAAGCATTGTACAGGTATGAATAACCGTTTACTTCTTTTGGTCTTCTTTCTAGCTGGAAATGCAGCTGCAACAGGTCAGTCACTGAGCAAAGAGAAAAGCAAGGAATTTTCTATTTCTGTCGGAACGGCCTATTACATCGGTGAAATAAATCCTTCTAAACATTTTGGAACCAAAGAAAAATTAGCACTTGGAATCGCTATTCGAAATAATTTGAACAAGCGTTGGGCTATTCGAACAGGTTTAACCTACGGAAATATTGAGGCTTTCGATTCAGACAGCAAAGATGCTTGGCAGCAGAATCGAAATTTGAATTTCAGGAATCGCTTTTTCGAAGGAAGCGTCATTGCAGAATTGAATTTCTTCAATTATCAAATTAATTCAAAGCACAACATCTCGCCGTATTTATTTCTTGGCGCTGCTGTTTTTCGAATGAATCCAGAGGGAATGTATAATGGCTATTGGCATCCCCTTCAACCCGCCGGAACTGAAGGACAGGGAATGGCTGGTAAAGATGCGTTGTATAAAACAACGGGATTCACAATGCCCATGGGTGCAGGATTGAAATGCAACATTAAAGGATTGCTTGGCTTTTCATTGGAATGGGGAATGCGCAAAACCTACACAGACTATTTCGACGATATTTCCGCAACATATGTAAATCCAACAATGTTGACAGCAGCAAGGGGTCAGCTGGCCACTAATTTAGCGGATCAAAGCCTTCTTCCGGTGAATAACAACAATGCCTACATCCAGCGGGGAGACCCAGGAAGAAAGGATCTTTACTTCTTTTGCATGGCTTCGTTAAATTTCAGAATAGACAAAAAAGGAAATAGCTGCGCAACCTGGCAGTAATTGCTTGTCTAAACACGGGCTTTCCGTATCTTCGCACCTCGATGAAAAGTGCCTTCGATCAAATAGACTTAAGTAAGACGCCACGCCATGTTGCCGTAATTATGGATGGTAATGGACGTTGGGCTAAAAATCAAGGGAAAGATCGGATATTTGGACACTTTAACGGGGTTGAATCTGTACGAGCTGCTATTAAGGCAGCGCGCAAGGCAGAAGTTGAATTTCTTACGCTCTATGCCTTTTCAACAGAAAATTGGAATCGTCCCAAAGAGGAAGTTGACGCCCTCATGGATTTACTCGTTACCACGATTATAAGCGAGTTAGCGGAACTCATGGAAAATGGTGTTCGGTTATTGGCTATTGGCGATATCGAACAACTCCCTTTGAAATGTCGCGATGAGCTGAAAGCAGCAATAGCTAAAACAGCCGACAACAAAGATGTTACCTTGGTTTTAGCTTTGAATTATAGCGCTCGTTGGGAAATAGTAAATGCGGTAAGAGCAATTGTTACACAACAAATCCCTGCTGAAAACGTTACGGCTGACGTGATTGCCCAAAACCTATCTACTGCTGAAATTCCTGACCCGGAATTGCTCATTCGCACAAGTGGAGAGCACCGCATAAGTAATTTTTTACTGTGGCAAATCGCTTATACAGAATTGCATTTTACCCCCATTATGTGGCCTGAATTCAGAGAAGAACATTTTTTCGAAGCGCTGGTGAGCTACCAAAGCAGAGAACGTCGATTCGGTATGACTTCAGAGCAAACAGAACAAACGAAATAGAAAAGTTGAGAAAGACGCTGAAATATAATCTTCCAAATACCCGAGCAATGTTATTTGCTCTTTCGTTCATGGCGTCTTTATTCGTTGCGCCAGTTCTTCAGGCTCAAGTTGAATTAGGCACTACCATCGACTACGCAGAACCGCGTAAGATGAAGATTGCAGGAATTACTGTGATGGGCGCAGAATATACCGATGCACAGGCAATATTGCTTTTTTGTGGTTTGAAGGTGGGTCAAGAGTTAATGATTCCAGGAGACGAAATTGCCGATGCACTTCGCAAGCTATGGAAGAATCAGTTGTTCTCTGCAATTGACATTCGTTTGGCAGAAGCTCGAGGAGATGATGTTTTCTTGGTTATTGTGGTAAAGGAACTTCCGAAACTCGGAGTGTTCAAGTTTGAAGGAATAAAAAAAGGCGATGCAGATAACATTCGCGAAAAAATGAAAATCCGTTCAGGAAATATCGTGAACGAAAACCTAAAAGCCACTGCAACCAATATTATCAAGGATTTTTATGTGGAAAAAGGGTACTACAACGCCAAAGTAAATATCGTTGATAAGCCTTATCCAAATTTGCCCAACGCCGTTGAATTAACGTTTGATATTGAGCGTGGAAATAGAATTAAGATTGAAGAAATTGAATGGGTAGGGGCAGATAAGATGTCTATAGCGACGTTGAATCGCTCAATGAAAAAAACG
>JBILTF010000077.1:0-10879 GCA_044371675.1 Flavobacteriales bacterium | reverse complement strand
TAGCATGGCGCAATTCCTTGAATAAGGAGTCCTGCGAAAACAGAACGTTCCATGCGGCTAAAAGTGAGAATAGAGCAATGATTTTTTTCACGAGGGGAAGATAGAGCAGTCTTTCAAAACATGAATTGTTAATAGCTAATAAGTTTCACAATTTTATGTTGAAAGAATAGCCTTTAATTTGTGATGTTATGGTAAAAATTGAAATTGATTTAGAGGAAGAGAATCGCGAGATACTTCGCAGATACCGCGCACTCTTGCGCGTTTGTTATCGCTCGAAAACTCGTGCCGATCGTGCGCGGATTAGGAAAGCCTTCGAGCTTTCCGTAGATGCCCACAAAGACATGCGTCGTAAGAGCGGCGAGCCCTACATCTACCACCCTATTGCCGTCGCAAAAATCGCAGCAGAAGAACTGGGCCTCGACACTATGAGTATCGTTTGCGCGCTGCTGCACGATACTGTCGAAGACAGCGAAATAACGCTCGACGATATTCAACGCCAGTTCGGAAAAAAAGAACGCGTTATTATCGACGGCCTGACGAAGATTTCTGGCGTTGCAGATCTGAGCTCAAGCGATCAGGCCGAGAACTTTCGCAAGATGCTTCTGACGTTGTCAGATGACGTGCGCGTTATCCTCATCAAACTCGCCGACCGTCTGCACAACATGCGTACGCTCGATCACATGCGAAGAGACAAGCAATTGAAAATTGCAAGTGAAACCCTTTTCATGTATGCCCCACTCGCCCATCGCCTTGGTCTCTACAACGTCAAAACAGAGCTTGAAGATTTAAGCTTGAAATTTACAGATTCGGAAGCCTACGACGAAATCGTTACAAAACTTCAAAAGACGCAGGCCGTTCGAACACGATTCATCAATCAATTCACCCTTCCTATTCGACGAGCGCTCGATGAGCAAGGACTGATTTATGAAATCAAAAGCCGAACAAAGAGCATCTTCAGCATCTACAATAAGATTCACACGAAGGGAGTTCCGTTTGAAGAGATCTATGACTTATTCGCCATTCGAATTATTTTAAAGACTCCTCCTGAAATGGAGAAAACAGATTGCTGGCGTGTCTATTCGGTCGTAACCGATTTCTATCAGCCAAGCCCTGAACGTTTGCGCGATTGGATAAGCATTCCGAAGAGCAGCGGTTACGAATCGCTTCACACAACCGTCATGTCTCCAACTGGAAAATGGGTAGAAGTTCAGATTCGCAGTGAGCGCATGGATGACATTTCAGAAAAGGGCTACGCCGCGCATTGGAAATACAAAGACGCCGTTGAAAGTCCTGAGAGCAAACTCGATAAATGGCTCGGACAAATCAGAGATGTCCTTGAAGCGCCGAGCGACAATGCCATTGAATTCATAGATAACTTCAAGCTTTCGCTTTTCAGCGAAGAGATTTATGTCTTCACACCGAGTGGCGATTTGAAAACGCTTCCTGTTGGATCAACTACACTGGACTTCGCATTTCTGATTCATTCTCAAATAGGCCACCAGTGCATTGGGGCGAAGGTTAACCACAAGCTCGAGCCGCTGAGCTACAAACTTAGCAGCGGCGATCAGGTTGAAATTTTGACTTCCAAAAAGCAACATCCGAAGGAAGATTGGCTGAACATTGTCATTACCGCTTCTGCCCGACAAAAAATTAAAACTGCGCTCAAAGAAGAGAAGAAACAAATTTCCGAAGAAGGAAAAGAAATGTTGAAGCGCAGATTCAATTCACTAAAATTAACTTGGGGAAGCAAGAACATCGATGAATTTGTTCGAGCATACCAATGCATTACAGCGATTGATTTCTATTACAAAATTGCAAAAGGCAGAATTGAATTAAAGAAACTGAAGCCGCATACCGTTGAAGGTGATCGCATTCGTTTCGAAAGACATGCCCAACAAGAAAAGCATGAAGAGACTACTCAACTGGTTACAACAGCACCGTCTAGTGGCGATACGGTATTGATTGGCGACGACAAGCAAACAGTCGACTTCAGTTTAGCAACTTGCTGCAACCCAATTCCGGGTGATGAAGTGTTCGGATTTATTACAGTTTCTGAGGGAATAAAAATTCACCGAACGAATTGTCCAAATGCGCAAGAGCTTATGAGCAAATTCGCATACCGCGTGATTAAAGCAAAATGGAGCAGCAATGATTTGGTTCAGTTTGAAGTGGGATTGAAGTTCTCTGGAACAGATGACGTGGGACTCGTTCAGAAAATAACCAATATCATTTCTACAGATATGAACGTGAATATGCGCGCTATTTCCTTTGAAGCGCGTGACGGTATTTTCGAAGGGAAAATGGTCGTGCTTGTGCACGATACTGAGCATTTAAATCACTTGATTAAAAACCTCAAAGACGTAGACGGGGTTCTAACGGTCGATCGTATTGAAAGTGAATTTGCATAATGCACCCTCATCTTTCGTATTTTTGAAACATGACCCCTGCAGGAAAAATTGAATTGTTGCTTCATTCGAAGAAAAAACAATTGGCAGTTCTCATTGATCCAGATAAATGGAACAGTGAAAATGCTATGCAGCAAGGAGAACTATATAAGGCCGCAGGTGTAAACTTTTTGTTGGTAGGCGGCAGTTTGAACGCAGCTTCCGATTTCAATGAACGCGTTGAATACTTGCGTAAATCATGTCCTCTCCCGTTGGTTCTTTTTCCAGGTCATCCTTTACAATTAACGAAGCACGTGGACGCTACACTTTTTCTTTCGTTGATATCAGGAAGAAATGCTGAATTCCTCATTGGTCATCAGGTTGTTTCTGCACCCTATTTGCACGAATGGAAACAAGAAGTCATTCCAACCGGATACATGCTAGTTAATGGTGGAAATACCACAACAGCTATTTACATTAGTCAGACAGTTCCACTTCCGAACGATAAACCTGAAGTTGCCGCAGCAACAGCGCTTGCTGGAAAATACTTGGGACTTCGTTGTTTCTATTTAGATACAGGCAGCGGTGCAGACTTACCCGTTTCGCAGGAATTGATTTACGCGGTAAAAAAGACCACTCAACTTCCCGTTATCGTTGGTGGTGGAATTGTGAATGAGCAACAAGCACATGCTGCGTGGCAAGCCGGCGCCGATGTTGTTGTAATGGGAACCGCAGTAGAACAGAACCCCGAAATACTTTTCGAAATACAAAAATTGAACGCCCTATGATTCGCAGACCTTTCAACTTAAAAAAATGGATTGAAGAAAACAGACATTTGCTTCAACCTCCGGTAGGAAACAAGAATTTATATATTGAATCGGAAGACTACGTTATCATGATTGTTGGCGGTCCTAATGCCAGAAAAGACTATCACTTCAACGAAACCGAAGAGTGGTTTTTTCAAATCGAAGGCAGCGTTATGATCGGTGTTCAAGAAGATGGGAAGGCAATAGATATTGAAGTGAAAGAAGGTGAAATGTTTTTGCTTCCGCCTAGAACTCCCCACCAACCGAGAAGAGGAGAAGGTACAGTTGGGATTGTAATCGAAGTGAAGCGTGCAGAACGCAAATTAAAAGACGGGCTTTTATGGTTCTGTGAAAAATGTAATCAGCCCCTTCACGATACATATTTCGTTCTGGAAAACATTGAAAAAGATTTCCTTCCTCGCTTCAAAGAATTTTATGGAAGTGAAGAAATGAGAACGTGCAAATCATGCGGACACATAATGGAAACGGATCCTAAGTTCGTTTAATTCTTAACGTCGCTTTAACCACAGTTCTGGGTTTTGCGGAACCCAACCAGCCTCGGAAACTTTCCCCAATTCGAAGTGAAGCACATACCCTTCACCGTTATCGGCTACATTTCCAATTTTATCTTTTGTATTCACTTTAGAACCTACCGAAACGTATACATTCTGTAAACCGCTGTACACCGTCTTGTAAGCTCCGTGAGTCACAATAACATTCATGCCAGCACCTTGAATGTTGAACACACTCGTGACAGTGCCATTAAAGACCGTAAATATTTCAGCATTCGCTGAAGTAATAAAATCAACTCCTTTGTTGTTCACTTCGATACCTGCAATACTCTCGTGCGCATGACGGCCGAACTTAGAACCAATAGCACCAGAAGGGACAGGCCAAGGCAAGCTTCCTTTGTTTTGCTCGAAGACTGTATTGGCTAAAACAACTTCCGGCGCGCTTTCTAATTTGGGCGCTGCATTTTCGATTGGTTTAGGAGGAGTAACCACAGCAAGGGGTGTATTTATTTTCACCGGAGCAGAAGTTCCTGCAGCGTTTGCTGAGGCATTGTTCGAGGCTGTTGCGTTGGCTGTTGCTCTGCGTTGATCTTCCTTTCTCTTCTCTTCCGCCAATCTCGCCTTCTCTGCCTCTTGTTTTCGAATACGTTCGTTCTCTGCGGCGATTTCCTGACGAACGATATCTTCAATTTTTGTCGTTAACTGTCGTCTTTCAATTTCTTTTTGGCGTTGAACTTCACGCAATTTCCCTTCTTCCGATTTAAGAGCAGTTAATTTTTCCTGCTGTTGAATTTTGTTTTGGGCTATTTCATTTCGCTCGCTTAACTCATCACTCGAAAGTGACAACTTCGTTCGCTTGTTTCCTTCCAACATAGAAATATTCTCGGATATTTCTAGCTGGCCATTCTTCATTTGTTGGGCATGGAATTTTCTATTCTCAGTGTATTGTTTCAACAATTGAACACGCTTAACAGCTTGAAAGAAATCCGTTGAGGAAAGAATGAATGCCAATTTCGAATAGGACGAACGCTGCTTATAGCTATTGTAAATCATTTTCGCATATTCCAATTTTAAATCTTGAATACCCGCTTCCAACTCAACCACTCTTCCTTCACCCGTCTTAATCTCGTTGTCTATTGCTCCCACTTCAGCATTGATTGAGTGAATGAGTTCTTCGCGCAAACGAATTTGTTCATTCAAGAGTGATAATTCCGCTGAAGCATTTCGCTGATCGGCTTGGTATTCTTTTATAAGCTGCTTAGTTCGCGCTATCTCGTCGTTGAGCTCGCTTCTTCTTGAAGTCAACTCAGCCTTTTTTGTCTGGGCGAACACCCATTGAAAAGTCATTCCTGAACAAACAAGAACCAACACCAGGAGTGCATGCGAAACATGAGATTTATTCAGTCCTTTCATTCCTATTTCCTTTTGATTGGATAGTCCTTGTCGTAGTCGAACGAGAAATCGTAATGATTCTGTGTGTTTGTTCGAATAATCTTGAAATCAAGCGAAGTCTTTCCTTTTATATCGTCTATTTGAATGTTGCATTTGTGCGGGTAGTGGGAAAGATCTTCTTCGTCAAATTCAGAGTAATTAATCTGAACCATTCGTCTGGTGCGAAGATCTGTTAATTCACACTTCACCACTTTATACAAATTAGATTCAATCCAAAATTTCGAAGAAATCCAATCGTTATCTTCCAGTCGCTTCGGAACTCTTCTTCCATCGCGCGTTGCCAAAGAATCTTGTTCTTCTGAAGCTCTTCGAACGCGGCGAGACATTCGCGAAATCAAGGTGTAATATTCAACATCGAGTTTTTCGATTCCGCTTTTCATGCGACCTTCTTCACGACTTAGACCAATTGGATTTCCAATTAATAAATCCTGCATAGTCGAAACGTCTAAATCTATTTTCGCCAATTCAGAGAGCTCATCAACAGAGCCTAAGAAAACATACTTATCACCTGGTATTTCAGAGACCATCTTCAAACTGTCTTTTACTACCAACATGCGCAACACCTCAATTCCTAAAGCCGGACTAATACTCACAGAAACCGCACTATCCTTGCGCATACGAACAGTTGCTTTAAATCCTTGTTGCTCTTCTCCGCTTGTAAATTCAGCGTCCAACTTCATGCCTAGCCAATCAAATTCGAATTTATTCTTATCGATATGACGGGTTAAAAATGCCTGAGATCTTTCCTTCAAAGGTTCCTGCGTAACAACAACTTCCTTGCTTTTGCAAGCAAAAAGAAACGGTATAAAGAGAATGACGAGATACTTATTCAATGAATTTCTTTTGATTAGTTTTTTCCTTCAACTTCGCGTGGGTTGGATTCAGTGAAAGTCCTTTATTCCAACATTCCATGGCCTTGGTTTCATTTCCCAACATGAAATACGAGTCGCCTAAGTGCTCCCATATTTCTTGATCGGTAGCATTCAACTGCACTGCAATTTCCAACTGTGTAACTGCCGCTTGGTATTGCTTCTTTTGAAATAAAATAAAACCGAATGTATCTAAATAAATCGCGTTGTTGGGTTGCATTGAAACAGCATATTGCACTATGCCGAGCGCCTTATCGAGTTGAACTTTTTTTAGTCCGAGGTAATAAGCGTAGTTGTTCAAAGCGGTTGCATTGTCTGGGTTTTGAATGAGAGCTTGCTCAAATGAGTTCTCGCATTCCGTCCATTTGTTTGTTTTGAAATACACACTTCCCAGAGAAGAATAAAACTGCGAGAGTAATTCAGGATCTTCGATAACCAAATCTCTTCCTGTAGTTAATAATTCCAAAGACTTAGGGTAGTCTTGAAGCTTTAGATATCCCAGCCCTGTGTAGTAATATATTTCCGCATCGGTTGGAAAAAGTTCCAACGCCTCATTTCCAACTTTCACCAATTCATTCCACTTGCGCAATTGCTTTTGATTTTCCAGCAAGAACTGCCACAACATTACATCGCTTTTATACAACGCCACAGCCAACAATAGCATTTCTTCTTGTCTAATGAAATTATCTTGATGGTTGGCAACGAATGACAATTGCACAAGGCATTGGTATTCCGATTTAAATTGATTGAATGTTAGATCGAAGATTTCCCAGAGGGGCTTCTTGAATTTCTCGTCTTGCTCTGCACGTTCTTCGTATTTCTTGAGCACATCAATTGCATCGTACCAACCTAAATCTCCTGATTGAATTGACTTTTTTAACAACTCGTAACTCTTCGCATCGTTTCCTATGTTTGCCAATTCACCGCTCTCTTCCAACAGGAGTTTACCATTGTTTGGAATTGTCTGTTTCATGTGAGCCAACCAAAGAGATGCTTCAGCATTCAGTTTCATCTCGCGATAAAATTCCAATAAATGAAAATAAAACGCATCTTCAACTTTATTCTTCTTTTCGAAATCTTCTAATACCCTTCCGGCCTCCTTGAATTTACCTTGCAAGCTCAACAATTCAAATCGCTTACGGGCAATGTCCTCGTCTTCTCCTTGAATTGCCGCAAGCTGAGCCAAAACCATTGACGCTTGGTTCATGTCATAGCTACCAATGACATTTAGGTATTCATTCAAGACTGGAACTGGATTGGCGCTATACTTTACTGCTAAATCGAAATTCTTAATTCCCTCTTTAATGTTTCCGCTGTAAACCTCGTAATAGGCCAAATCTTTCAAATACCACGAATTCGTTGGCTCCATTTCAACAGCCATTCGAATGTGCTCTCTACCCAACTTCTCGAACTTCGGAAGCTGAGAAGACAATTTTGAAATTTCGTAATGTGCAGCACTCACCTGCTCATATTTGAGCGCTGTGTTGAAGTAGTTAATAGCTATTTCAAAATTGCCTGCCATCTTCGCTTTTTCTCCTTCAAAAAAATACTGTTGAAACTTCGCGTGATTTTCATCGGTTACAACGGTAGCTTTCTTGCTTCCGCAGGCAGCGAAAACAACGAAAGAGAGAAAAAGAAGGATTTTGTTAGTCATTGTTTCGAATGGAATTGTAAGACCCCAAATCAAGCACTCCTTTCACACCTGCAACTTGACAATACTCATCGATTAACGAATTTGTAAGCTGACAGTTCTCAATTTTACTATTCGATTCAACGGAAGAATTTTCAAGTATTGAATTCGTAATGGAAACATTGCTCGCTACGCTAACGTTCGGGCCCACCGTTGCATTGTGAAGCACAACGTTATTTCCGAAATAACACGGTTCAATAATTTTCGAATCTCCTTCCAATTTAACATTGTGATTTTGTGGAAGTCTAGAAACAACGGAGATCATGGTTTCTACCACTGCATTCTTATTTCCGCAATCCATCCACTCATCTACTTCACCCGGAACAAACTTAGCACCTTGCTTCATCATGTTTCGCATGGCGTCTGGCAATTGGTATTCTCCGCCATTCATGATGTTATTGTCGAGTAAATATTGAAGTTCACGTTTCAACCATTCACCATCTTTGAAATAGTAAATGCCTATCATGGCTAAATCTGAAACGAACTCCTGCGGTTTTTCTTGGAAGGAAACAATGGTTCCCTCGTCATTCAATTCAACCACACCAAACTGACGAGGATCTTCGATTTTCTTTACCCACAAAACCCCGTCTGCGTTTGGATCTAATTTGAAATCCGCGCGGAACAAAGTGTCCGCGAATGCCACTGTTACTGGTCCGGTTAAGGCCGATTCTGCGCACATAATCGCATGAGCCGTTCCCAATGCTTGGTCTTGGTAATGAATGGTACCCTTAGCGCCTAGCTGTTCAGCCAAGGCTATTAAATGGTTTTCTACTTCCTTTCCAAAGCGTCCAATAATAAATGCGATCTCTTCAACCTTTTCGGTTTGAATGGAAACAATATCTTCTACAAGTCTCTGCACAATAGGCTTTTCGGCAATACGAACTAACGGCTTAGGTGTTACAAGCGTATGAGGTCGCAACCTCTTCCCCATACCCGCCATTGGAATAACAATTCTCATCTACTGAATTTTATATTCTAACAAAAGAAAGCCAAAAGGCCGAAAAAATATCGGCCTTTCAATGAAGTAATGAACATTTGAAATTGAATGAATTATTTCACACCAGTGCTTCCGAATCCGCCTGTTCCTCTTTCACTTTCCGAAAGTGAATTTTGTTCTACCCATTCGACTTGCTCGTGTTTTGCAACAACCATTTGTGCAATGCGTTCGCCGGGTTCTATTGTGAAGGTTTCGTTCGAAAGATTTACTAAAAGAACTTTGATTTCTCCTCTGTAATCCGCATCAATGGTTCCTGGGGTATTCAACACGGTAATTCCATGCTTGAACGCCAGTCCACTTCTCGGACGAATTTGAGCTTCAACACCTACGGGCAATTCCATAAATAAACCCGTTGGAATAAGCATGCGTTCGAGTGATTTCAATTCAACAGAATCTTCTATGTTTGCTCGTAAGTCTAATCCTGCTGCATGCGCTGTAGCGTAAGCTGGAGCTGGATATTTCGATTTATTTATGAGTGCAACTTTCATTATTTCCCCGTAAAAGTTGGTTTGCGTTTTTCCATAAAGGCTGTTGTTCCTTCTTTAAAATCGTCTGTTCCGAAACACTTTCCGAATTCTTCGGCTTCGGCTTTCAATCCAATTGCTTCACTATCGAATCCAGCTTGAACGGCGCGCAAAGCGCTTGATATTGCTGAAGGAGAAAGCTTTTCAATTTTTCCAGCTAAATCAGTTGTGAACTGAATGAGCGCTTCCAATTCAACCACGTGATTCACCAATCCCCATTGCAACGCATCGGCTGCAGATAGTCTTCCAGCAGTAACAATTAACTCCGTTGCTTTTCCTCTTCCCACCAAACGCGGCAAACGCTGTGTTCCGCCATATCCTGGAATGACGCCTAAAGAAACTTCAGGCAGTCCCATTACTGCATTTGAAGAAGCCACGCGCATGTGACAGCTCATAGCCAATTCCAATCCGCCTCCGAAAGCATATCCGTTTACTGCCGCAATGACCGGTGTATTCAAACGTTCAACGAAATTGAACAACTGCTCATGTCCCAACAATGAAAGTTCTTGTCCTTGCTCAACAGAAAAACTTGCAAATTCTTTAATATCAGCACCCGCTACGAAAGCCTTCTCTCCTGCGCCTGTTAAAACAATTGCTCGAACATTGTCATCTGCCTCCGCATCTGCAAAGGCTGCATGTAACTCTTCAATGGTTGCCTTGTTCAGGGCATTCATTTGATCGGGTCTGTTTATGGTAATGATGCGCGTTGCACCTATGTTTTCAAGAAGTAAAAATTGAAACGACATGTTATAATTGTTTTTGCGAATTTATTCTAAAAGAGATTAACGAATCACAGTTACGTGTCCAATTAATTCTTGTCTTCGTTCTATACTATCGAAAGTCAACTTCCAAGTATAGACATCATTCGGCACGAAGTACCCTTTGTAACCTCCTATCCAAGGCTCATTCGGGTTATTCGTCTCGAAAATCATGATGCCCCAACGATCGAAAATTTGAAGATGAAAACCAGTTAAGTTATCTCCAACCACCAAGAACAAATCGTTCAGTCCGTCGCCGTTTGGTGTAATTGCATTCGGGACATACACCGGAAAATATGGGCGAACATATACCGAGTCTATACCCGCACAACCCGTGTTATTTGTTGTGGTTAAATAATACCATGTGGCTTCATCTGGAATTGCAGTTGGATAGGCGCAGTCTGTACAAGACAATCCAGCAGACGGAAACCAATTGTATGGTAAACCAAAAGTATTTCCAAATAATGTTGTGCTTCCTGGGTAATCGAAATACTGGTCTGGACCTGCGTCAACTTCAGGCAAAGAAAGAATATTTATGTACAACGAATCAGTGTCAGAACATCCATTCACATCGGTTCCAACAACTGTAATCCATTGCGAAGAAGGAGCAATCGCCTGCGTTGAATTCGCTGAAGGATTAACTACACTCGTGTATGGAATCCACGAATAAAAATCTGCGCCGCTTGCTTCGATTGGGTAGTAACCGCCTAAACAAATAGTGCCTCCTTCAGATGCCACGACATTCAATTCGATCACATTTATTGACACTTCTGAATTGCCCGCGCCGCATGAATTCGTAACAGCAACGTTGTATGTTATTGAATTATCTGGTGAGGCAGTTGGATTTTGAATGTTGTTCGCATTCAAACCTATTGAAGGGGTCCAAG
>JBILTF010000075.1:0-11241 GCA_044371675.1 Flavobacteriales bacterium | reverse complement strand
GCGCTAGTACAACAGAACAGTTCTTATTAGAGGCAAGACAAAGTAAGAAGGTGACATTGATGGGGCAAAACACACAAGGCACATTAGATTATTCTAACCTTCGTGAATCTGATTTTTGTGAAATGCCGTATTTGCTATATGCACCAACCACGCGCAGTCGTCGAATTGATATTGGAGAAGGAATTGACGGCATTGGTATTAAACCCTCTATTTACCTCACTGATAAACAAGATTGGATCGAAGAAGCATTGAAATTTCTTGATAACAAAAAATAAATTGACAACTATGAAAAAACAAATAATCCTCCTGTGTGCATTGTGTATGAGCCTGCAACAATTCATCGCGCAAACTACTCCATCACAAAAAATGGATGAGTTCTTAGAAAAAAAAGCAGATGCTTTTAATACATCTTATGAAAATAAAGATGTAAAGACATACAACGCCTTGCTTTCTGAATATCTCTCGATTTATGAAAAATTATCTGAAGACGAGAAAAAGCAAAACTCCTACATACTCAACAATATCTATTACACGCTTTCTTGCACTTATTCCCTCTTAAACGATAAGGCATCAGCACTTAAGTATTTTAAAAAAGCAATTGATACAGGTTATAATTATTATGGACACGTGCAGAATGATATTGACTTAGACAACATTAGAAACGAAAAGGAATTCGTTGAACTCAATAAAAAACTCAAGACAACTGGCGACTATCTTTCTATTCTAAAAAGAGCGGGTAAATACAACTTATCAGACAATAGACCAGTCCCTGCATTCAGCTATCAAGCAAGCGATAATCCAAACCTTGTGGCATTGCGAAAAGGATTCAATCTCGATAGCATAGCCGGACAAGGTTCAGACGTGTTGCAAATTTTAAATCTCATGCATTGGATCCACGATTTAGTTCCGCATGATGGAATGAATGGAAATCCGGAAGTAAAAAATGCAATGAGCATGTTGGAGGTCTGCAAAAAGGAAAGTAGAGGATTAAATTGCAGAGGACTTGCATTGGTCTTGAATGAATGCTATTTGTCTTTGGGTATTAAATCGAGAGTTGTTACGTGTTTACCAAAAGACAGTCTGAAAATTGACCAAGATTGCCACGTAATTAATTCTGTTTATTCCGAATCGCTTAAAAAGTGGATTTGGATAGACCCCACATTCGATGCTTATGTAATGAATGAAAAAGGAGCACTGTTAAGTATTGAAGAGGTTCGAGAGCGTTTGATCAGTGACAAAACCCTCATTCTAAACCCGGATGCCAACTGGAACAATCAGAGCACACAAACCAAAGAAGACTATCTTGAAAATTACATGGCGAAAAATCTATACATACTCGAATGTCTATTATCTAGCGAATACAATATGGAAACAAGTGAAGAAGGAAAAACCTTCAAATACATTAAGCTTCTTCCATTGGATTATTTTGAACAAACCCCTAATAAAACAGAAGAAAAAGGAGAAAAAAGCAATTCGCTTTGGATTACCTATAAGACCAATAACCCGAATGTGTTTTGGGAGCATTAATGCTTCTCAATCTTGTTAAATAACAATCAATCAAATGAAAAGCAATCAGAAAATCATGCGATTCCTATACATTGGATTCACAGCACTTGGCATCTATCAGGCGTTTCGTGGCGAATTCAGCGAAGGAGCAATTTCATTGGGTGTGGCGCTAGCCTTCGACCCTTTCAACCCAAATCAAACATGGAAGGAACGTCCACTCTGGCAAAAGTCAACGCTGATAATTCACCTTGCATTATGCGCAGCATTCTTCGGATATGAAATAGGATTCGCTGATCGCGGGTAATAACAAGACACTTTAACATCACGTTAGTGACAATTTTTGCACCGTCATAAATCAGAATATATTTCTTGTAACAATTTAAATATAAATTCGTCTTACGTTTTTTACAACACATAAATATGACGCCCAAATTCAAAAGAAGATTAAAACGCACCTCGATAGTCCTAGTAGTATTATTTGTATTAATTACCAGGTTTTTTGCGTCTTCAGTTTTAGGAGAGCCATTCTTTGGTGAAACAATAACAAATCTGTTCAGTGCAAAAGAGAAACCAATTCTTTTATCACCAGAGGATTTAGGAATGTTAAAAAGCGCTATTCATCCTATTACGATTGAAAACACTAAAAATGACAGTTTACAATTTGATTTTTTAAATGAGAAACTAAAGGACGTTGACGTTATAGGACTTGGAGAAGCAACTCACGGAACAAAAGAGTTTTTTGAACTCAAAAACAAGATTTTTAAATATTTAGTTGAAAAACAAGAAGTAAGACTATTTGGAATTGAAGCAAATTTCGCCGCTTGTTATGACATCAATAAATATGTTCTAACTGGAGAAGGAAATGCAAGAGAAGCATTATCAAGAAATGGCTATTGGGTCTGGCAATCACAAGAGGTTTTAGATTTAATTGAGTGGATGAAAGATTACAATAAAGACAAAACATCAAATCAAAAAATTCAATTTTATGGTTACGACATGCAAGATGCTACATCTTGCATTGTCTGGCTTGAGAATTATCTAAGTAAAAATAGTCCTAGCTTTAATAAGAATCTGCTACCTGAAAAATTTGATGAAAACAAAGCTACATTAGGAGAGTTAGACGATGAAGCATTAGACGAAATGCAAAAAACAAATTTGAATAAGTTAGAGAATCTTGAAGAATTTGTTTTGAGCCAAGAAATAGAATTGTTTAAACAGGATTCTGCAGACTATAATTTCGCTAAGCAAACCATTGCTGTACTTAGACAAAAATTAAATTATTTCAGAGAGCAAGATTTCAATACTGCATTTTCGTTTAGAGATAGCTCGATGACACAAAATATAAAATGGATTAGAGAAAGCAATAACAATGGAAAAATAATGCTTTGGGCTCATAACGGACATATTGGAAGAGGCTCGTTTTCTGAGGACTTTAAATCAGGTAATTGGATGGGAACATATTTGAATAACTTATATGGGGGAAAATATTACAACATTGGTTTCAGCTTTAGTGAAGGTGGCTTTGTTGCACAGAGTCCTTCATCAACAAATATTTTTTACTTAATGTACAGTTTTACAAAAAGCATCTTCCATGATGAACCTTGGCCTGTATCGAATAACTACGTTAAGCCACATTCGAAAAGTTATTTAACAAATGCTTTTTCACAACTGGAAACACCAGTATTCTATATCGACTTCGACGACATTTCAAATAATAACAACCTAAATGATTTTGTAAATAAAGATTATGAGCATTACGAAGCTGGAGCAGTCTATATCAATGAAAAATCTGCACTTTGGTCAACCAATCTTTATGAATATTTTGACGCCATAATATACGTGGATAAAACAAAGCCCGCAGAAAATTTTAACTTGGGAAAAATTGATAAATAGAAAACCAGTCACTAACAGCGGATTCGCTGATCGCGGTTAATAATCAAGACAAATCAATCATGAAAAATTCAATAATGAAAACAAAACTAACCTTCCTTATCCTATTGATACTTGTATCAATTAGCAGTCAGGCGCAATTACTCTATAAAATCGAAGGCAAAGACCTTCAAAAACCAAGTTATATCTATGGCACGATTCATATCATGCCGAAAAAACAATTTGCAATTTCTGAATCTATAACTACCGCTTTAAAGGAATGCGATGCTCTTGTTATGGAAGTGGATATAAACATGGATCTAAAAACTCAAATAGATGCAGCACAGCGCTCCATGTTGCCCAACGGAAAGACAATTGCGGACATTACCTCTGCTGAAAACGCTCAGAAAATAAGACAATTCTGTATCGACAGTTTGCATTGGAAAGAGTCAAAATATGTGCGAATGAGCAGACTTACTCCGTTCTTTCTAACGTCCATTATTCTTCAAGATTTGATAGGCAAATCAAAAAGCTTTGAAGTAGAGCTGAACAAACTTGCCGAAAAGAATAAGATGACAACTCTGGGTTTAGAAACTATTCAGATGCAAATGGATCTTGTTAATGACGTTCCTTATGAAGAGCAAATAAAATTGCTTTTAGAAGGACTCACAACAGACAACAGTGAATACAACACAATGCTAAATTGCTATTTAAAACAGGACTTAAATAAATTAGGAGAGTTAATGAACGATGCTGAACTCTCTCCAGAATTCAACGCTAATTTTCTAGTAAAACGCAATCAAAATTGGATACCCCAAATTTCTAAAATGGTTCAAGAGAAACCCATTTTCATTGCCGTAGGCGCCGGACATTTACCGGGAGAACAGGGTGTTTTGAAGTTGCTTCAAGAGGCTGGATACACAGTTACGCCAATCAACTAAAACGACATGAAATTGGGAATGAAGATTTCGCGAGTGTGGAATAAGTCCTTGTCTATTTTGAACTTTAATGCAACTTAATTGTCTTAAAGTTGTCTATTCTTTTGAAAAGACTGAAAAAACAATCCAAAGTTACCTCTACGTTATGAGTAGTTCAAAATTTGGCTTTCTTATTCATCAAAGGAAAAAACTTTTTTGCTTATTCCTATCTTTCAGTTTGGGTGCGCTTGCTACTCAGTCAAACGCACAGGTCCTTGATTATTACTACATTTTTCAATCGACGGATACCTACACAGAAATTACCAACGATGTAACTCTTTTTTCTGGAAATTTTGACGATGCCGTATCTGGAGCAATTTCTACATTACCCGTGACCATGGGTGTGCAATCGCATCTTTCCTTATTCGTAAGCACCAATGGTTTTATGACCTTAAGTGCTGCTCCGACTGCAAACAACTACGATCCACTTTCACAAGGTATTTCAACACCAGTAATTTCCCCCTTTGCTACCAACCTTGAGGGAATAGACGGCACTTCCAAAGTTAGCTACACGATGGACTTTCAAGGCATTCGGGTACAGTGGAAAAACGTGCGCAGAGTTGGATATGTTGGAGAGTCTTTTTCTTTTCAAGCGCGCATCATTAACCAAGCTTATTCAGGTTTTGGATTCGGAAGCATTTCATTTATTTACGGAAATTTTCAAGGTGTCGCCGCACCCCAGACCCCTGTGCATGTGGGTATCCGCGTAGCTTCAGGAACCGCCGCATCTACCTACTCAACGCGATCTGTTGACTCTGGAGCAAGTTGGAACGCCGCCCTGTTCGGCCCCTCGTCAGCTTCGACCTGTGCCTTCCCTTCCAACAATACTCCCGATGGCATTCCGGATGCAGGAATGAAACACGAGTGGTTTTTGAATGTAAGTTACCAATCGATAACGAATCCTGACGCTTCCCCTCTCTGCAACGGTTCGGGCAATGTTGTGATTTACTCCAATTACGACGGTGGTACACTGAATATTAATGTTGATCAGAACATCCCAAACCTTAAAATAGGCATCTGCACCTATGAACCGGTGCAAGTAAATATAAGCGGACCATTTGCAGGAAATGTAACGAACGTCATGTACGCCGGTTTCAATTCATCACAAGGCAACAACAACTGCGGATTGGGTATTCCAACTACATCCATTTCCGGCGTAGCCCCTTCGATAACACAAATACTTACTGCCCCGCAGGTGGGTTATGAACCCCTGCATGCAAATGGCTCAGGGGGCTGGGGAGGTCCTTTCAGCGGTCCAGGTCTAATGGTTGGGGTAAGCGGACAATGTGATACACTTTATGTGGCCGGCGGAGGCAACACTCCCGATGAAGTCGTGTACTATTTTCTCACCGCCTTCAACGATGATCTGCTGTTTCACCACACACAATACCAATGCTGGCTCTCTGAAACCTATAACATTTCAGATGGAGGCACCTGTTGCATAAATCCGCTAGTCCCTGCATGGACAATTGAAATGCCCAACGATATTACCTTGTGCTACGGCGAGTCTTTAACCCTGGGACCGATAGCGACTACAAACGGACAAGCCCCGTTTACTTATGAATGGACCTTCAACAACGCAGCTGTTTGTCAAGATGCCAGTTGCAATCTCATCGCAACCGAAGATGGGCAAGCTTGTGTAACTGTGACCGATGCAAATGGTCAAACACTTTCAGATTGTTTTAACGTATCTGTAGACCCGCAAGTATTGATAGCACTGGGTGTTTCAGACACAGCACTGTGCATGCCCGCGCAATTCATATTAACAAACGACACAGACCCAAGCACATTTTCTTCACTGCAATGGTCCATAAACGGAGCACCATACTCCAATCTGAACACCGCGACCTTCGTGCCTGATCAACCCGGTGCATTCGATGTTATGCTCGAAGTATCTACGCTCAACGGCTGTACTTACGACACCTTGATTAATGATTACATTGAATCGTTTCCGCAACCCGTGGCCAATTACACCACCGATCCGCTGATTTTATATCCCGACAATACAGACATAACGCTCGTTGATTTATCCGCAGGAAATATTGAATCATGGTTATGGACAATCTCATTGCCTTCTGAAGAAATCGTTAGCACTGATCAGAATCCTGAATTAAGTCTTCCAGCTAATTCCGAAGGAACTTACTCACTGGAATTAGAAGTTACTACAGCAAATGGCTGTACCGATTTCACCAGTGGTTCAATTATCATTAATGAGTTATTCAATTTATATGTACCCAACGCATTCACTCCGAATGATGATGGCCTTAACGATGTTTTTCAGGTGGAAGGAACGGGGATAAACGCTTCGAACTTTCAAATTGATATTTTCAATCGTTGGGGAGAAACCGTTTTTTCGAGTAGTGATCCGCAACAAGCCTGGACCGGCGGTGCTAATGGAAGCAGCTACTACTGTGCTAACGGAGCCTATACCTATTGCATTTCAACCTATTCATTGAATTCGGGAGAACGATTCGAATACAGAGGGTCTGTTTCAATTATACGCTAAAAGATTCTCATGAAGATTCTCATTACCACCGTCAGCTTTGTACTTCTTTCACTAGCGCTTGTTGCCCAAAAAGAAGCGAATGTTTGGCACTTCGGCTTTGGCTATGGTCTTGACTTCAACTCGGGTGAAGCTGTTCAGATAACAGGAGCCATGTCATCCGTTGAAGGATGCACCGCCTATTCTGATTCAACTGGCAACCTACTTTTTTACTCCAATGGCGGAGGACGCCTTCCGGAGCTTGGTCAGGATCCTGGACACATCTGGAACCGAAACCATGAAGTGATGTACGACATGCAAGGAACCGAAGGCGGAGGTTTTAGCGCGGCGCAATCCTCAGTAATCATACCAGCACCGGGCGAACCAAATGTGTATTACCTTTTTACTATCGATGAGATTGAGCATTACGTAGATGCTACTCCGGAAGTTTTAGCTGCGGAACCCAATGGACGCGGGTTTCGTTACTTCAAAATAGATATGACCTTAAACAATGGCCTTGGCGGCGTAGTGGAAGCAGATGTTCAAGTCTATGATTATTCCCAAGAAGGTTTGTGTGCCATTCGCCATGCTAACGGAACCGATTATTGGATACTCATCAATCAAGGCACTGAAGGTATTGGGGTGTACAGTGTAACCTCCGCGGGTGTTACTCTCTCTTCGGTTTTTGAAACCGCAACGCCTTTGACGGGCACCATCAAAGCCTCTCCCATTTCGGGTAATCCGGAACCACTAGTTCTCGCTGTTTACAGCAAAGTTGTAACCTCTGGCGGTCTGTTGTTGGGGTTCGATTTAAACACCGGTGTGTTGCATGATCCGGAACTATTGCCCTTCGTAGGTTCTGAAGCTTTCGAGTTTTCGCACAACTCACAATACCTTTACGCCACATCTACAGGTCTTGGAACCGGCACGCAACAATTGGTGCGTTACAATTTGGTAACTGCCTTTGAACAGGGAGTTAGCGTAGCTTCTACACAGGAAGTGATTGCACCGGAAGTCACAGCATATTATATGCAAATGGCGCCGGACATGAACATCTATTACAGTTGGTTCGATTTCTCTGGTGTTACCCACCTTGGAGCCATCAACTGTGCAAATACCGATTCACCAACGGTTACACCCGAAGTGTTCAGTTATAGCGGCGGCTTTGAAAATTTATTTGTTTCGCTTCCCAATTTCCCGTCATGGATTTTTTACAGTCCGTATATCGATTTCATAGAGTGGGGTCCCGACACCGTGTACCTCTGTGCGGGCGACTCGATTATACTTGATGCTGGCGTTGGCGATTACTGGGAATGGGGCGGCGATTGCTTCAGCGGTCCGGAAAGCACTTGGCCCGACAACAACACGCGGTACTTCACCGTAACACAACCCGGAACCTATGTAGCCTGTGTAAATGGCCCCTGCTCAAACGGCAGTGGAGCCGATGGCTGTGATTCTTCCGATCAAATCACTGTATTGCCTTGTGAAACAAATCCAAACATCTCATGCGACCTATTCAGCTTACCCGATTCGTTGCAAGTATGCGCCGGTGATACCCTGCAACTTGAAGCAGACCTCAGTCAAATAGCTACATACTCGGGACTTCAATGGTTAGGAGGTGGAACATTCATTCCTTCAAGTACGGTTGCACAACCTCTTTATGTTCCTTCGGCACAAGAAATAAATGCCGGTTTTGCTAATTTAACGCTACAGGTTTTCTTACAGGAAACAAATTCCGTAGGCGGAAACTTCCTCGCCTACGATCACAGCGGTGATGATATTATTTTCTATACGAACACCGCAGACGGCAGCGTAAATATTATTCAAAGTAACACAGGGAACGATTGGACAGCCATGGGCTTCCGCACTGCAACCAACACATTGTATGGAATCTCCAATATTGTTACGGCACCTGCCCTATCGTCTGTAGACATTAACACAGGAACCGTCACTCCCATATTTACCTACACCAACAATCAATTTTACGCAGGAGACTACGACAATGTCAATGACCTGTTTTACGTCATTGGTATTCCCGAAATAAATAGTGGCGAGCCTTTGGTTCAAACGCTTTACACCATTGATGTCAATACGGGAGCACTTACGACCATTGGTGATTTGAATTTGCTTGCCCTCGACAATTTCTTTGTTGCGGGAGGCGATGGAATTAACGGACTGGCCTATGACCCTTCCCTCAATGTCTTGTGGGCGACAACTGCAAACGGGGCCTTGTTTGAGATTAATACCAACACTGCCGAAGCTCTTTCAGTAAGCAGCACTGTTGCGGATTTAAGAGGCCTTGCTTACGATTACAATGCCAATGAATTGTGGGGGATTAGCACAAATGGCACGCTCTATCATATCGATAAGTTCACTGGAAATTTAATTGAACAGGTCGTAAGCCAAGAACCATTAGGCTTTGTAACTACACTTACCTACGCCCTACCCACCAATGGATCGGAAACGATATGCGCCGACAATACCAGCGTTGTGATTCATAACGGGAACACTTTAAATCTCGGAAATGATGTGACTATTTGCGAAGGCGAAACAATTGTGCTAACCGCTCCTGGTTTCGACTCTTCCACTTGGCAAGACGGAAGTATCGGTGAAAGTTATGCTGCTAATCAAAGCGGAACATACAGCGTTAATGTTATCGATATCAATGGATGCCTCTTCAGCGATTCCATAACAGTCACCTTGAACGAGGCTCCGAATGCTGACTTTATTGCCAATCCGCAACCAGCGACCATCGAGAACACGGAAATCACCTTCACCTCAACAAGTACTGGTAATCCTTCAACATACAACTGGAGTTTTGAATTCGGGATACCCAATACATCTTCAGTAGAAAATCCAGTAATCAATTTCCCGGCAGTACCCGGCAATTATGCAGTCTCGTTAATCGTCGAAAATCAAAACGGTTGCATTGATACACTTAGCACTTTCATTCAAATAGATGGGGCAGGAAACTTAACGCTTCCAAACATCTTCACTCCCAATGGCGATGGTGAAAACGACCGTTTCCTTCCTTTCGAAGAATTCCCGGGAAGATGGCAACTCACCGTATTCAACCGCTGGGGCACAGAAGTCTTCAATACAAGTAACATAGCCCTCGGTTGGAATGGAGGAGATTGTATTTCTGGAACCTACTATTGGGTCATTGAACCTCTTGAAGGGCAGCAGGGAGAAGGCAGAGCGGGCTATGTGACTTTGTTAAGGGATTAGGCGGTATTGCGATTTCCTCGACAAGTTTCAACAAAACAAATACTTCGAAATCAAAACAGAAAGAGAATCCGATTTCAAATGCTTTAAATGAATCATTTGAATCTAACTGTAAAAACAAACAATGAAAGCACTTGTATCGGATGCCTATCTATTCCTTCTAACTTTTTGTTTATTCTTCATTCATGAATCGAGAGGATTTGACTCCACTTCCCCAGAAAATTATTTTTATACTCATGCATCACCGGTAAAGCAAGCCAACTTCGTTAAGCCTAACGAAAAAACAGCTTTAAATAACGTCTTCAAAAATCATGTTAAATCCCAATCTGTAAAATTTATAGAAAATAAAGGGCAAATTTTGGATGTAAACGCACGTCCTGTTCCTTTTGTTTTGTTCAAGGCAGAAGCTCCTGGAATGAACTTGTATATCACGGAAAAAGGACTGACCTATGTTTTTGTGAAGCACCTAAAGAAGGAAGGTCAAAAGCAAGAAATCAATCCCGCAACATCCTTTCAAAAACAATTGAAAACAGAAATGGCTTGGTTTAATGTTCACTTGGATGGCGCAAAAATCCAACGAGAAAACATCATCAAAGAAGTGGAAAGCCAGGAGCATTTCAATTATTTCTATGGCCATTGTCCACAAGGAATATACGAGGTGCACCAATATGATAAAATCACGATTAGAGAGGTCTATCCAGGTATTGATTGGGTTTTCTATAATAGCCAAACTGGCGGAATGAAATACGATTTCGTTGTACATCCTGGTGCTAATCCTTCACAAATAAATCTTCTATACGAAGGGCAGAACCCGTTAACACTTTTAGATGATGGTAGCATCAGCATACAAACTCCATTAGGCAGTCTAAAAGAGGAAAAACCATTTACGTATGAACAAGAGGGTGACATTGAAATTAAAAGTAGTTACCGGCTCACAACCATTAGCAACAACAAAACGCTTCTGAAATTTAATCTTACAAGCTATGATTCATCGAAGCGTTTAATCATCGATCCACAATTATACTGGTACACATTTTATGGAGGTAACAATGTGGATGATTGTTTCTCTACGGATACCGATGAAGACGGAAATATATTCGTAACCGGGGGCACAACATCGGATAATTTTCCACTACTAGATCCTGGTGGAACTGCTTATTTTTCGGACGACTACAGTACTCT
>JBILTF010000011.1:0-37673 GCA_044371675.1 Flavobacteriales bacterium | reverse complement strand
AATTGCGTAGTCCGCCAAAGCTTTCAAATTATTTTTATCATCCTGAGCTAACGCATACTCAAACGTCCCCACACGCAAGTGACTCGATGCCATGCGCGCTAACATTCCACCCTTCTCCATTCCATTTCGATGAATAAAATCTCCTGTTTCCACAACGGCTAATGTACTTGTTGTTCGAATGCCCAATGCGTGAATAGCTTCGCTTACAATTGCTTCACGAAGCATTGCCTTCAGCGTTGCTCTTCCGTCGCCTCTGCGGGAATAAATTGTTTGACCACTTCCCTTCAAATGAACATCGAAAAGATTCCCTTCTTCATTCTTCCATTCATCTACCAACGCTGCTCTTCCATCTCCTAGAATATTAAAGTGTCCAAACTGATGTCCAGCATAAGCCATTGCAAGCGTTTCCTTCAACCAAGAATTATCTCCACGAACCATTGATAGAAATTCATTAGATGAAAATCCATTTTTAAATCCAGAAGCCAACCCTTCATTCCAAAAAACAAGGTTAGCCATTTCAAATTTCATCGGCGAAGCTTCAGAATAGAAATCCGACGGCAATTGCGAATAATTCAATTTCATTTCACAGAAGGATTTAAGGCCTCTAATAAAAAGGATACCACGCGCTTTCGAGGATAGTCTTTCAAGCTTGTCAATTGCACCAAGCGCATAGGTACCGGCGGAGCGAACTCGCGCACATTGGCGCGTTGCTTTGCAGATAAAAACTGCGTCGAGGCAGCAGGAACCAAGGTCATCCCTCCGTTCTCATCCACCAATCGAATTAGCGTTTGAATACTTCCAGCATCATAACTAATCTTCGATCTCTTTTTCATTTTGAAACTGCACACTTCTAAAGCCTGCTCTCGAAAGCAATGTTCTTCCGAAAGGAACCACAACTTCTCGGAGGCGATGTGTTTGGGTTGAATGAATTTCCTAACCGGCATTTTTTCCAAAGGAGAAACATAGGCTACAAACTCTTCTTCGTAAATGGGATGAGAAGTATAGACGGAAGCATCACTATCAGTTGCAAGAATCGCCAAATCAATCTCTCCTTGCGCTAAGGCTACCAAAGCCTTCTCTGTTGGCAATTCCTGAATCACAACTTTCAAGTCGTGCTCACCTCTTTCAATATTCTTAATGAAGTTCGGAACTACTGTTGAAGCCAAAGACGGAATTACAGAAACTCGAATTTCGCCTTCGAGTCCTTTCGAAATCTCTTTCGAAATTTCTCGCATCATCTGCTGTTCGGCTAAAATTCGCTTGGCCTGATTCAACAAGACCATTCCTTCCTCGGTAAATTCCAAAGGTTGCGCACCTCTTCGAACAATGACAATTTCTAATTCTTCTTCCAACTTCTTCACCATCATGGAAAGGGTTGGCTGGCTGACAAAACAAGCCGTTGCGGCTGCAACAAAATTCTTGTGTTTTTCTAAAGCGACAATGTATTCGAGTTGTTGAAAGTTCATAGGTAAAATCTATACCTACAAAAATACAATTGTTTTTAGTAATACGGAACACACACCTTTTTTAAGGTGCCGTGCTTCAACTTTGGGGGAACGATATAAACAATGGAAAATTCCAAACCACCTCTTCCTGTGCTTGCTGGACGTAAGGTTGAAGTATTCAAATCATAGGACATTCCAACCCGCCATTCATTGTATTCCACTCCCATTTCAATCCATGCTGCATCACGAAAACGCCCATGAATTCCGGCGAAAACGCGTTGGTTCTCCCACTTCTCTGAAGGAAGTTTGTAGTACACGCGTGGACCAAAAACCAACTCTTTCATTTTACCTTGTCGCTGAAAAAGTGACAATATTTCAACTTCATACAATTGATTGATTGGCATTCGTGCACTCGCTTGAATAGCATGACGCATATCCAATACGACAGCATCGTTATCCATGAAACTTTGTTTCGGACGCGTGATGTTGCTCAACGAATATCCCGCATTCCAGCGAAATTTATTTTCTTGTTTCTGAATGAAAACAGCCAATCCAACAGAAGGATAAACTCTCGTAGTAGTGGCGAAGCTTTCATTGTTGGAAAGATTTGGATCGAAGCTCAATCCGTTCCATTGCGAATCATAAATCAAAGCACTCGGATCGAATCCGCGTGAAGTAATTCCGAACGAACCTCCTCCCCTAACTTCTAAACTATCGTTCGGCTTGTAAAGGGTATGAGCAGCATGAAGCTGAACTTGCGATGTTCTAAAACGAGAATCCCCTGCAACATCACTTCCTGCATTCAATCCGAAAGACCAAAGTTTCGCATTGAACTCTTTCGCTTCAGCAGAAAAACCGAATGTCTGATAAGGCGTGGTTACACTTCGCCATTGATTGCGCTGATTGGCTGCAAAACGAAACTGTCCGTTGAAAGCGCCCACCTGAGCGCTATTCTGCCAAAGCATAGCTTGGTCAAACTGACTGAAGTGAATATCCTGAGCGAAAGAACAATACGAGAATGCAAAAAAGAATGCAAGCATTCCCATTCTCATTCTGTTTCTCATTCTGTTTCTCATTCTAATCTTATTCAAGAACAGTTATGTTTCCTTCTTCGAAATAAATTTCACCACCTTCACAGACCACGCGCATGTAGTAAACAAAAACAGCGGGATCTACTTTCTTCCCTTTGAAATAGCCGTTCCAACCCATGCTTTGATCTTGGGTCTCGAAGACCAATTCACCCCAGCGGTCGAACAACTTAAAATCCAATTCCGTAATGAAATTTCCTCTTACATAAAGCCATTCGTTCGCTTGGTCGAGATTCGGAGTGAATGCGTTTGGAACGTACACGGTTGGCCTTCCACATATAAAATCTACCACTCGCACAGTGACACTGTCTTGTTGAATGCAATCGCCATCAGAAACTGTTACGTTGTATGTTGAAGTCATTTCAACGAAAGCTATTGGATTATAAATATTCGGATTATTCAATCCAAGCGATGGTGTCCACTGATAAGAATAGGCGTTATTCAAAGGACTGGCAGTAAGCTGAACGTTGGTTCCAGCAATGACAACAGCTGGATTTACACTAGCGTTAATAGTCGATTCATTCAAGGCACTCACTGCCACCTGAACAGTATCTTGCGCAAAGCATCCGCTCAGGGTTGCTGCTGAAACAGAGACCTCTGTTGCACTCGTAATTATTACCTCAATGGATGAGGTTCCTTGTCCACTTAAAAGCTGCGCATTCGATTGCCACTGATAATTGAATGTTGGATTAGGATTCAATACCGACAACGAAACCGTATCTCCGTAACACGCCGTGAAATCGCCTTGAATAGTTGCTTGATCGCCAACCATAAAAACAGAAACACTGTCCTCAACCGTGCAGCCTTGACTGGTCAATTGCGCGAAATACGTTTGCATTCCGTTTACAAAAACATTGATTGATAGATCTTGCGTGTTGCTGTTTAACGGATTCGAAAAATCAGGTGACGCGCTCCAGGTCAAGTTTCCAGTTGAAGGATTAATTAGAGCGTCGAGGTCTACATTCGCTGGAACACATAACGAAGTATCGTTAGGAAGTGTTAAAATTAATTGAGGAACCAAAACGTTTTGCGTCAGTGTATCCGTGCAGACGTCGTGTTGAACCAACAATTGATAGGAAGCACTTGAACTTCCTGTAAATATTGGAAGTGGGCCATTTACATCGCTCAAATTTCCGTCGTTTGGAGTCCAAGTATAAACCGCATTCGGGTCGGCACTCACCTGTCCCAACTGAACAGGAACTCCATTGCACACCGTTACATCTGCGAGCAATTCAACAATGGGCTCAACAATAGTAATGGTTCTCGAGATTGTATTAACTGCATTGCAAGTCACCGGATTTTGTGCGGTTAAGGTTATCGTGTATGTTCCCGGCGAATTGAACGTGTGAACCACACTGTTTCCAAATACAGTAGAATTATCATCGCTGAAAAACCATTGAACTGTAGCGGCCAAAGAAGAAGTGCTTACCAACTGAATGGTAGATCCTTCGCACAGCAATGGCGGCACATTGAAATTGGCAACAGTAAGAGGTAGTTGGAAATCATATTTAAAAACACCGTTGTTGCAACTGTTGTTATTTATTGCCGAAACAGCATTCGGAGGAAATATTGGAAAGTCGCTATTGCCGCCACATCCCGCGCAAACACTTTGATAGATAATTCCTTTTCGATCGAAACGACTCGTACCTCCATCTACGTGTTCTGAGCTTATGTTTCCTCCGAAAAACGAGGCATACGTAACAGCACTTGCGTCTGCTTCCAAAACGAGTAAATAGAAATCGCTTCCATCTGTTGTAGTTTGAAATGCATCGGGAGTTGTGATTAATCCTGTAGTGAATCCGGCTTCTGTTGTGGAGAACTCATTCACTGCTCCACCCCATCCACTGAGGTAAATCTTTCCACATACATCTACCAAAAATGCCGTTGGAGAAAGATTGGGTTCCCCACCACCCGTTCCAAATACAGTGCTCCAACCAATGCTGGATAAATCGTTTGGGAATTTCGTAACAAGCATGCCGCTGTTGGGCTGACTAAACGCCGCATTCACAACGAAGGTTGAATTCGCAGCACGCGTTTGTCCGTATACAAAAACATCATCGACATTATCCGTTTCAATAAAATACAATTGATCAAACACGTTACTTCCGAAATAAGTTGAAGACAACAAACTCGTACCTGTTGGATTGAACTTCGCTATCCAGCCG
Organism: Flavobacteriales bacterium; assembly: GCA_044371675.1. Taxonomy (GTDB): domain Bacteria; phylum Bacteroidota; class Bacteroidia; order Flavobacteriales_D; family Sanyastnellaceae; genus CAIZGX01. The sequence continues at coordinate 32,975 of JBILTF010000011.1, read as the reverse complement.
TCACTATTTCCTCCATTAAAAACTTGTCCGTATCCGTTGCCTACAATTGGAAAATTCACCGACTGCGTTCCACCGCAAACGAAGATATTTCCTGCGTTATCCTCCGCCAAACTGAATCCGCTGTCGTCATCGCTTCCACCTAAATACGTGCTCCAATTCATTTGCGACAAATCACTCGAAAGTTGAAACAAGCAAGCATCTTGCAATCCTCCAATGCTCGACTGAAATGCATTAACTGTTGGGAAGTTTGTTGAGTATGTTGAACTCACCACATACACGTTATCGTTCGCATCTAAATCTACTTCTCCTCGAAATTCATCGGCATAGTTGAACTTCAGTCCGGCTGGGGTGTTCACACCGTCATTCCCTGTCCCTCCAACGAAGGTTGAAGCCAAGAGTGTGTTTCCATTTACATTCAACTTAGCGACAACAATATCACTTCCGTTTACATATTGAACGCCGACACCAAACGGAGCGAAATTCGCACCACCGTTGAAAGAATTGTCGAAGGCATTCGAAGTTGCAGGAAAATTTCCACTTGAGGTAGTTCCCAAAACAATCAATTCGTCGTTGCTACTACAGATTAAACTGTGTGGAAGATCGTCATTCGCACCTCCCAAGAAAGTGCTCCATTGCAAGAAGGTACCTGACACATCGTATTTCGAAATAGCCATATCTGTTCCCGCCAAAGTACCTTGTCCGTTTCCACCACCCCAGGTAGTTTGATAAGCGCCAATTGTTGTCGGGTAACCTTGCCCGAAAGCACTGCTTCCAGATATTAAATTTCCTTGACTATCATAAGTAGCAGTATATCCGAAGTTATCGTCGAAGCTTCCACTGTAGGAAGAGAAGATGAGTTCGGGATCAATTATTAGCGTATTCCTTGGATTGTATTTTCCCAATCGGAATGAAATTACATTTCCATTTTTCACGAAGGAACAATCGACACGCACTTTCATCGGCGGATTGTTTCCAGCGGCTTCGCCTTCCATTGGAATCAATTGATAGGCAATGGGGATCTGCTCAACAATTTCACCAAGAGCAGTGCGCACAATAAGTCTCCCATCTTCCACACGAACATCGTCTGCTCCTTCGTAAGTCCATTGAATTTGCGCAGGCGAAGCATCGCGTTGCACTTCCCAGTCGTACTTCATGAAGAAGTCGTTTTGATAAACGTGCAGATGAATGCCTGAATAAAAATTTTGATAACGGAAACCTTTGGCTTCTCGACAATCTCTTCCCCACTTCAATGGGTCGTTTCCTAAAAAATAGTTGTAACGTGTTTGTTGAAAGGCATCTGCAACAACCTTTTCCGGATGCGCATTGCGAAACACTTGACGAAACACATGTCCACGAATAACAGGCTCAAACTGTTTTCCTGCATGGGCTTTCGCTATTTCAGACAAATCGAAGAAGTGATGTGTGAAGGCGTTGTTTTCGAAAAACGTTCTGCCGTTTTCAGTTGCTGCACTGAACTTAACCTGAGATGGCCACTGTCCTTTGTTCTCGATGAAATGCACAACCTGCGCCAGTCCGAATTGAACGAGCATAGCGAAGCATCCAATGAGTACAATTTTGCGCATTGAACGAATTTACGGAATTCGAGGAAAACTCTAAGACTTTAATTTCGCCTGAAGCGCTAACATTTCAACCAACGCTTGAGCGCAGTCGACACCCTTGTTACCAAGCACTCCGCCGCTGCGTGCACGGCTTTGTTCAATGTGATCATCGGTAAGAACACCGAATACTACTGGCTTTCCTGAATGCAATCCAATGTCTTGAATGCCCTGAGCTGTTGCCATAGACACATACTCAAAATGTGGAGTTTCTCCGCGAATAATGCAGCCCAATGCTATAACACCGGTCACACCTGGCTTTTCAGTCGCCCATTTCGCACCAAGAGGTAATTCAAAACTTCCAGGAACGTATTCCTTTTCAATCTGAAACTCTTGAAAACCAAGACGGAGCAATGTTTCCATTGCTCCGTTGTATAAATTCTCTGTTACTTCTTCATTCCAACGAGCAACCAAAATAACCACGCGGTGATTTTGAATTTCAGAAAGAAGAATCGCTCTTTCTTCAGAAAGATTAACGGTTGCCATTATCCTTGCGCTTTCAAGAAGTTCAACATTTTGTCTGCTTCTACATAAGTAGCAGAACGATTGTCGATTCCTTCCATCGCTTTCTCAAGAGTTTCTTTTGCTTTGTCTTTGTTACCTTGCTCAATGTATACACGAGCTGCCTTCAACAAATAATCTCCTGCTAGTGCATCACGAGTACCGTTTGATTTCGATTGAGCAGCAGCCTTTTCGAAGTATTTAACGGCCTCGTCTAGCTGACCCAATTCAACATTCATATCGCCTATGTTTCCAAGAACATAAACTGAAACCGCTTGGTCTTCTACATTTACTTCTTTGAAATGAGCCAACGCGTTTCCGAAATCTCCTTTCGTACGGAAACAAATTGCAGCACCATAATGCGCTAATTCAGCGGCATCAGTTCCTTCGTAGTTATCAATAACACTTTGGAATCCAGCTGCATCTTCGTGGCCATTCAATGCCCAATCAATGCTGTCGATAGACAAATAATACTGAGCTTTCCACAAAGCATTGGCCGCTTCTTGCTCGCGTGGTTGCGCAACAGCTGCGTCGTAAGCGAAGTATCCGCCTACACCAACAACCAATGCAATTCCTAGCGCCATAAGCGGCTTTCTATAATTTTCGAAAAAATTTGAAGTTGTGGTAGAAGCATGTGCTTCGTTCTTGTTAACTACTTGGTCTGCGATATTTTTCTTTGACATGTGCGTAAATTGAGGTGCGAATATACTAAATTCCGAATAATTTTGACACTTCTAAATCCATGTCAAGAATATCACTCCATAAACTTCAGTTGTTCCAGTTCAAGAACTACGATGCCTACGAGGCCCATTTCGGTCCGAGAGTTAATTGTTTATTGGGGAAAAATGGCATTGGAAAGACCAATATTCTCGATGCTATTTACAGTTTGAGCTTCTGCAAAAGTTACTTTTCACACACCGACAGCTTCTCCATTCAAGACGGAAAAGAGCAAGGCGCTGTCAACGGTGAATACGAATTGGACGCAGAACCGACCAAAATTTCCTATGCTTTGTTTCGCGACAAAAAGAAGCAGGTAAGTAAAAATGGAAAAGCGTATGAGCGGCTGTCTGAGCATATTGGTGTTCTTCCTTTAGTGATGGTAACGCCCAACGATATTGATTTAATTCGAGAAGCAAGCGATGTTCGTCGCAGATGGCTCGATCAAACGTTATCTCAAACATCTCCCGAATATTTGCGATTGCTGATTCTGTTCAACCATATTCTTGATCAACGAAATGCTGTTTTGAAAAACAACAATTACAGCACTGCCGTATTGGCTGAAATTATTTCTATTTACAACGAGCAAATTAACTTTACAGGGACACAGATTTTTCTCGCTAGGAAAAGCTTTTTCGAGAGTTTTTCTCCCGTATTCGAATCTATTTACAACGAAATATCTCAGGCTGAAGAACTTCCTATTCTGCGATATGAATCCGAGGTAAACGAAGAAAATTATTTATCCTTGTTGGAAGCTAGTATAGAAAAAGACAAATACGCCGAACGTACCACGAAAGGAATTCAAAAAGATGACGTCGTTTTTGAACTTCAGGGTAAAATGTTGAAGAAATTCGCCTCTCAGGGACAGCAGAAAACATTTCTCTTGGCGCTAAAACTGGCACAATTGGAATACACCAAAGGAATCTTGAACAAATCCCCTTTGCTTATTCTAGACGACATTTCTGAAAAGCTCGACGATAACAGACTTCGATCGCTGTTGCAATGGCTTCACGAAAACACAAACTCTCAAATCTTTCTTTCGGATACCGATATAGAAAAAACCCCGCGAATGTTAGCAGAAGTAGGAATGGATTTCCACCCCATTTCCCTTCAAAACAACTTTATTTTACCTGAAGAAGCACAACAACCATGAGTACACGCAATGAATTTTCCTTGAAAGACGCTATTGGCGAGTGGGTTAAGCGATCGCCACTTCAACGTAAATTAAACGAGCTTCAAATTATTGAGGCCTATGAAAAGGCTGTGGGACCTATTCTATATAAGAAAACGAAGCAAATTACCATTAAGGGAAACCAACTTCATTTGCATTTTGAATCTGCTCCTTTGCGCGCCGAGTTGTTCCAATCGCGCTCGGATTTATTGAAGGCCATCAACGACAATTTCAGAGAACCTCCGATAAATGAGATTGTTTTTTCCTGATTAATCGCAGGTTTTTTAATTTTTACAGAATATTTATTTTTTGCTTAACGGTATTGAAATGTATCTTTCGCCTACAGAAAAATAAGTATGTCGAGAATCCCAACGCTCTTCGCGAAAAATAAATCCATAACAGCATTGCTAGTGCTGTTAACTGTTGTTTCGTTGTTCAACATATCCTGGTCAGACGAAAAGCCTAAAAAAGGCCATCACGGAAGCATGGACATGGTTAAACTTCTTACTCAAACGAATTTACCTGTTGGTGACAATGGATTCTTCACGGGATCAGGAAGATGCGGCGGTTGCCATGGAGATGATCCTGTTGACTTCGCTAACATAAACAGCGAAGGCGCAGATATAAGCCCAGCAACGAACTGGCGCGGATCCATGATGGCCAACTCAGCAAAAGATCCATTTTGGAAAGCGAAAGTGAATCACGAAATTTTAGTAAACCCTGCACACGCGCAAGAATTAATAAACAAATGCACTTCTTGCCACGCGCCTGTTGGACGTTTCACAAACCTCTTGCAGGAAAATAATCCTAACTACACCCTCGAAGAGCTCGCTTCAGATTCTCTTGCTCGCGATGGGGTGAATTGTGGCGCATGTCACCAACAAAAAATGGACGGTCCTCAAGGAGTTGGAAAACAATTCAGTGGAGAATTGTTCTTCCACAAAGACACCATCTACGGTCCGTATATTACCGAAGAACAAACAGTTCCCATATTCGAAGCCATGATGCAAAATTTTGTTGGTTACCGTCCGCTTGGACATGCTAAAGTGCGTCAATCCGAAATGTGCGCAGGATGTCATTCCCTTTCAACACATACTGCCGATCTTGAGGGTAACTACACGGGTAACGATTTCATTGAACAAGCGACCTATCACGAATGGTTGAATTCTTCGTACAACGACACTCCCGGGTTTCAACAAGAATGTCAAGGCTGTCACATGCCTGATGTGGGCGAAGGAGTTGTCATTGCGTCTGGATACCTCTTCCTTCCACAACGTCAACCTTATGGACAACACTGGCTCGTTGGCGGAAATACCTTCATGCTAAACTTGATGAAAAACAATGCCTCTACTTTGGGAGTAACTGCGACCGAAGAGCATTTCAATACTGTCATCGAACGCAGCACTCATCAGATTGAACAAGAAACAGCCACGGTAGTGCTTACGGAAACGGGTATTGAAAATGACACAGCAAAATACAATTTGAAATTAACGAATCTTGCCGGACATAAATTCCCGAGCGGATATCCTTCCAGAAGAGCTTATGTTGAAATTATTGCGGTGGACGATGCTGGCAATGAAATTTTCCATTCAGGAAAAATGGATAACCAATATCGCATTGTTGGAGAAGACGATACTTGGGAACCTCACTACGACATAATCACTGCTGAAGACCAAGTTCAGATTTATGAAATGGTTATGGGTGATGTGAACGGAAACAGAACGCAAGTGTTAGAGCGTGCAGACATCATGATCAAAGACAATCGCTTAACACCACATGGATTTTCTGTCAATCACTCTGCTTACGACACAACCAAAATTGTTGGAGAAGCACTCTACGACCCTAACTTCAATCACTTTCCTAACGGAAATGAAGGAAGCGGTACAGATGAGATTCGTGTGCACATTCCTTTGAGTGGTTTTTCTGGAAACCTTCACGTAACAGCACGCTTGATGTATCAGACCGTTCCTCCAAGATACTTAGATGAAATGTTTGCTTTCGATAACGAATCCATTAACTCATTCCGCAGCATGTACGATGCGGAAGGCGCAGACGCTATTCAAGTTGGAGCTCAAACACTCATGAGTACAATTATTGGTGTTGAAGAAATTCGAATTCCAACATTCTTGCTGTTCCCAAACCCCACATCAGACGGATGGGTGAATCTGACATCGAATGGATCAATTGTAGATGAAATTGCAATCTATTCAATAGATGGAAGATTCATAGAGCGAAGAAAAATTGGAAGCGTAGTTGCTCGAATTCAATTACCAGAAACGCGAGGAACTTACTTCATTGAAATAAATTCTTCGAAAGGAAGAACCCTTGAACGTGTTATTCGCAGATGAGCCTGAGTATTCGTCCGGTTAAAATTTCAGACGCTCCTGCGTGCTTGAATTTGTATTCAAAGTACATTGTGAACTCAGCGGTCTCTTTTGAACTTGAAGCACCTTCACTCGAAGAATTCGAGTTGCGAATAGATGTTATTGCGAAGAGGTTCCCATTCCTCATTGCTGAAGAAAATGGCGTCTTCGTTGGATACGTTTACGCCTCGGCCTATCGCGATAGACTCGCCTACCAATGGAACGTAGAGATTTCCGCTTATGTGGAAGATCATAAGAAACATTCGGGTGTGGCGTCAACACTATATGAGGAATTAATTTCCGAACTCAAGCGTATTCATATTTGCAAAGTCTTCGCAGTGATAGCACTTCCGAACGATGCAAGTGTGAACTTTCTTACAAAAAAAGGCTTTGAAAAATCCGTTACGTTTAAAAACGTCGGGTATAAAATGAATAAATGGCACGACGTGTTGTGGATGGAAAAAAACATTCAATTTCCTGATACTCCGGCTACCCCGCTATATTGGAATTACGGCTTACGTTGAAACAAATAAACGTGTCCGCGCTGTTCTATTAGATTCCACGTGCTGTCCACTTGCAGCGCTTGAATAAATTCATTGGTCTGATCAACACTCAATGGATAAGTAGATTCCGTTGAACTAATTAGAATGTATTCCGAATCTTTCACGAAGGGAAGCGTGTAACATTTATCGCGATAAGACAATTGTCCTACATACGCTGAATTAGCCATCACCGCAGCATCGGCGGGAATCTTTTGCATGAGCACCTTCACATCCGTTAAATCATAATGCGGTTTGAAATGAGGCTTCTGCCAAAAGATAAAACGCTCTTTTTCCCAAGCTTTTGAACGTTCAACCAATCCGTAAACAGTGCTCGAAAGTGTGAAAAACAAAAACACTGCTCCTATCCGATTCGCATTGAATTTCAACCTTGAAACAACTTCCATTAAGGCAATGATCACTACTGGCGCGAACTCAATAGAATACTGATAAACACATCCCCAGGTGCTCGGTTGATTCGTCAATTCCTTTTGAATAATAATTGGAAGTATCATCACGAAATACCAAGGGCGAACGAAAAGGGCCCAACCACCCGCAACGAATAACACCAGATAGAAAAACACTTTTTCATTGTTGTAAGTTGGATCTTCAGGCATGTGATTCACAAACAGCAAACGAATGAATTCGAGCGGATGCATGACCATGAATTTGATAGCGGCTGTCATATCCCCACCTAAAACAGGATACTTTCCGAAGTGAACAAAATCTTTTTCTCCGGCTATAGCAGGCATGACCCATTTCACCATAAACAAGAAATACAATAGACTGAACGCTGCAAAAAGTAGAATGTATTTTCGACTTTCTTTCGATTTGAAATATTTCCAAAACAATCCGAGTGAGACAAAGAACAAAAACAACGAAACATTTTCTTTTCCGAAACACATAAATACTAGAAGTGCGAAAGCTTTTCCCCAAGCCTTTCGATTCACCATAAGAAAGAAAAACGGAATCGCCATCGCCGAGATTACATTGCTGTGATAGTCATAGGCCAATGCCGCAAGTGTTCCAAAAAACAAATAGAACATGGCCATTCCCCAGATTCTATATGGCCGCGTTCTTTCATTTTCATTCAACAAGAAATAAATTCCGAATCCACCAATTATCACAGCCACACATTGCACAACGAGCAACGTGTAAGACTTGAATATCCAAGAAAGTGGAGAGAATAACATGAGATACAAATCGAAGTGATCCGCGAGTAAATTTTTACTCTCAGGAAGGAAAAGCGAAGTGTCTGCAAATCTAAAGTGTGCGTAGTCATACAACGCGTTCGTGTATAGACCCAAATCTAACGCGTAGGTTCGAAATAAAATATGATTGGTGAAAGACACAACTGCGAATAAAGCGAACGCAAACAACGCCGTTATCCAAGCTGAACTGTGCAATCGCATAGAATTTAAAACTCCGTTCATACTTGCGAACTTAATACTTTCCACATAAATCTATGTAAGCCAATAATTGGAATATCATATTCTTCCTCCAACTCTTCGAATTGAAGTCTTCGATAAAAATTCAAGGCTGCAACGCGGGCATCGCACCAAACCACTTCAACACCTAATTCTCTTAAATAAATAAATCCCGCCTCAACTATCGCATCTCCAATCCCTTGCCCTCTATATCCTTCACGCACAGCCATAGCCCGAAGTCTATACTGCTTTTCTTGTTGAAGTCTATCAGATTTTTCTTGCTGAAGAGTAACTGTCGCAACGGTTAGACCATCTATTTTTACTCCGAAGTGGAAGGTATTAGGAAGACGGTCAGTATCCAAAATACAATTCTCAAATGTCTTGTGCGGCCACAACACTTCATTCCGCAATTGCTGAATTTCTTCGGGTTGAAGTATTTGTGCTTGACCGTTACTCACTGGCATCTTGATCTACATCTTCGTAATACATAAAATCGTCGAGCATGCGTCGGTCCTTCTTTGTAGGTCTTCCCACACCGAAATAGGGAGTTGCTTTCATTTGAAGCTGAATGCGATCCAACTTCGCTAACTCGTCCGCTTCGGTAACGTCTTTCGTTACGGTGGGAACCAACTTTGCACCGAGTCTGCTTTTAGGAAAATCAATGACTTCAAACTGAAAATGAATGGGACCTTTACGCACACGAACAACGTCTTTCAATTTCAATTCGCGCGAAGCTTTTACAAACTCCCCGTTCACCCAAACCTTTTCTGCTTTGCATGCGGCGGTGGAAATGGAGCGTGTTTTAAAAACACGAATACACCAAAGGTATTTATCTACACGCATGAATTAATCAATTACCAATTTGAAACGTTCCCACAATGTTTTCACGGCGGGATTTTTTTCCATCATCTTTTCGAAGCGTGCGCGATCGGTTACAATTTCTCGAGCCACAGAATTGTTTTGTGCAATTTCCAATTTCAATCTCAGTCCAACAATTCCCTTCTTGCGCAAGAAACCCATTAACGATGAACGCTCTTCATTGAAATATTCCGATTGAGTGGTTCCTGGAAAAATAACATGAAGTTCGTTTTCAGGAAGAACAATCAACTTAGTAACCTTCAAGGCTGATGCTGCCTGTGAATTGAAATCCATGAGTTCTTCCGCATAACCCATCCAAGCCAATTGAATTTCTTCTTCGGTATAAATGCGTTCCGCTTTCAACTCTTCTTCGGGCTCATCGGGCTCTGTTTCAATTTGAATTTGCGGATTGTATCGAATGGAAATATTGTCGGGAGATAATCCAGCTAATTTCCGTTTTTCCGGATCTAACGTAGTTTTATTCGGAAGCGGCTTGTCATTATTGAAACCAATAACAGCTGACTCGTCATTTTCAACAACGAGTTCGTTGTCTAGCTTTTTTTCTGCTACTTGTGAAGGGGTTGGGTTGGAAGATCTTGCTTGAGGCGCACCGATGAACTTTTCAGCTCCGCGAAACGCTAGGATCTTCACTTTTTTTTTTCACCCTCGCGCAAATTTTGCGGAACGCTACACAATTTCATGAGCAGGAGTTCAACCAATAGACGCGGGTGACGTGAAGACTTGTAGTGATAGTCTGTGTCGTTCACTAAATCAATTCCTTGAATCAAGAAGCGCAAATCACTAGCAGCCGCTTGGTCTTTGTATTTCGCAGCAACGCCTTCACTCACTTCCATTAATGAAAGTGTTTGAGCATCGCGACAAACCAAAAGGTTTCTGAAGTGTGCTCCTAAACCGGTCACGAAATGGTGGATATCAAATCCCTTTTCAACCACTTCATTCAAGACCATTAAAGCACTTGGAATATCTTCTTTGAAAAACAAATCGGTTAATTTGAAGTAATACTCGTAATCGAGCACATTCAAATTTTGAATGACTAAATCGTAGGTTAATTTCCTTCCACAAAAAGCCACAACCTGATCGAAGATAGACAACGCGTCGCGCATGGCTCCATCTGCTTTGGTTGCAATAATGTGCAAGGCATCTTCTTCTGCCTCTATTCCTTCTTCCTTACAAATATGCTGCAAGTGCTCGGTCATGTCTTTCACTTTGATTCGATTGAAATCAAAGATTTGACAACGACTTAATATGGTTGGAATAATCTTATGCTTCTCTGTTGTGGCTAGAATGAAAATCGCGTGAGCAGGTGGCTCTTCCAATGTTTTCAAAAACGCGTTGAACGCATTAGACGAAAGCATGTGCACCTCATCTATCACATAAACTTTATACTTCCCAACTTGCGGAGGAATACGCACGGTATCAACAATGCTACGAATATCTTCTACGCTATTGTTCGAGGCCGCATCCAATTCAAAAATGGTGAACGCCAACTCTTCAGGAGTGGCATCTAGCATGTTGTTAATGGCCTTGGCGAAGATTCTTGCACAAGAGGTCTTACCTACTCCGCGAGATCCGGTAAAGAGATATGCTTGTGCAATCTGATTGGTTTCAATGGCGTTGCGCAAGGTGGTGGTGATCGACTTTTGTCCAACCACTGAATCCCAGTTGTCTGGGCGGTACTTTCTTGCTGAAACGATGAAATTCTCTGCCATTCAGTTACAAAGATGACGAAAAAATCGTGTTTCATCGAATTCAAATATTCACAACCTATTCACATATTGAACTAACTTACTGAAATAGCCTATTTTTAGCACATGAGATTAATTACCCCATTCATGAAATTACTTAGTATTCTAATATTTGCACTGACTTTGACAACGATTCAGGCGCAGAATTTCCAGTTGCAACTTAATACGAATACACACAATATTGGCGACGGCACGGCAAGCGTAGTTAGTCAAGACAGCATTACTTCTGCCCATTGGTCAAATCTTCAGAGTATCGATTCTATTTCGGCAGACGGGTTGAAAGAAGGAATTAACTATACCGTGCAGGTGTCTTTTGCTAACGGGAATAAGCAAGAACAATCATTTGTTATTCCCGCAGTTTCAAGCGAAGAAAAAATGAATTCTTTTTTCGTGCCTATTGTGGATGCATTTGGAGTAGTCCTTTTCTTCGACCCTTTCGCCGCATTGAATTTATATGACCAATTCCTTTACGACAACAGCGGAAATTTAATTAAGTACCCGAATGGAAACCCGGTAAAATCAGAAGTATGGTTGGTGGTTGTGTTGTTAATTGGAAGCGCCGTTTACTTCACCTTCTACTTCCGATTTATCAACGTGCGCGCATTCGGACACGCATGGAAAATCACTTTTGGACAATTCACGAAGAAAACGGACGAAGGAGAAGTGACTCCATTCCAAGCCTTATCGGCTGCGCTCAGTGGGACATTGGGATTGGGTAATATTTCTTTGGTAGCAGTGGCCATTGCCGTTGGCGGACCTGGAGCAACATTCTGGATTATTGTTGCTGGAATATTTGGAATGACGACCAAGTTCGTTGAGTGCACTCTTGGTGTGAAATACAGAAAAATATCTCCAACCGGCGAAGTAAGCGGTGGGCCCATGTATTACCTCAGTGCTGGATTAGCGAAAAGAGGATGGCAGCGCAGTGGAAAAGTGCTGGCAATCATTTTTGCTATTATGTGCGTGGGCGGAACACTTGGAGGAGGAAACATGGTTCAAGCGAATCAGGCGTTTGACATGGTAAAAACGACCATTCCGGGCTCTGAGGAATATGCTCTTTGGATTGGAGTAGCGTTCGCTATTTCAGTTGGATTTGTAATTGTAGGTGGAATAAAAAGCATTGCCCGTGTGACGGACAAGATGATACCAGCGTTGGTGGTTGTATACTGCGGATTTGCACTTGTGATTATTGGAATGAACATTTCGCACATTGGCGAAGCAGCTTCGTTAATATTTAACGGCGCCTTTTCTCCCGATGGAATGAAGGGTGGGTTTTTAGGAGTAATGATGATGGGTTTTCGCAGAGCTGCGTTCAGCAATGAGGCTGGAATTGGATCTGCAAGTATTGCACATTCAACATCGAAAACAAACAAACCTGTAACGGAAGGAATGGTTTCGTTGTTAGAGCCTTTTATTGATACAGTTGTTGTCTGCACGATGACGGCACTTGTTCTTGTGTTCACAGGATTCGCAACAGACCCTCAAGGTTTGAACGGAAGCGCCTTGACAGCGGCAGCATTCCGCTCTGTCTTCCCTTGGACCGATTGGATCTTACTTATTTGCATTGTCCTTTTCGCCTATGCGACCATGATTTCTTGGTCTTATTACGGAATGAAAAGTTGGGCATATCTCTTCGGCGACAAATGGTGGATCAAGCAATCGTTCAACCTCTTGTTTTTGTTCTGCACTGTTCTCGGAACTGTCAGCAGTTTCGGCGCAGTGGTAGACTTTTCCGACATGATGATCTTAGGCATGGCCTTTCCAAACCTCATTGGATTGTGGGTGCTGAAGGATGAGGTGAAGAGGGAGTTGCAGAAGTACTTTGCGGAACGCAAGAATGTGGCCTAGCCACTAATGTTGCGAAGCAACGAATGCCGTTGGCGAATGTGGTGAAGCCACGAATGCCGGAGGCGAATGTGGCGAAGCCACGAATGCCCTTTGGGCGAATGTTCTTCGAACGATTGCCGTTGGCGAATGTCTTCGACTTGCAACATCTTACTTTGAATTCTTTTCGTTTTGAAGTTTCTTCCGCATCGCAGTTGTGAGCGCATACAGTGTAGCTCCTATGGCTCGGATTTGCTTGTTTAAGTCATTGAATTCTTCCGTAGGAATGTACTCTGTTTCATGCAAAAGGTTAATCCAGTATTTTGTTTCGCTGGCTTCTTTGAATGCAATAAAAACCTTGTGGGTATAATCTTTCAAAGATTCTGCACTTCGAGCTTCATGAAGATTGGCGCTAATTGAAGTGGCGCTTCGAATAAGTTGATTGGAAATGTTGAACTCTCTTTCTTGTGTTTGCAGTCGCTTACCTAGTTTAACTGCTGTTACCGCAAAGTCTTTTGCTGTTTGATGAATTGGAATCATAATTTTAATTTTCCGCCAAAGATGTGGAGTCCCACGACGAAAAAAAAGAAACCTATATTCTCATAACAATTTCTACAAAACGCTTAAAAAGCATTCATATCAAGGCTTTTCGAACATTTCTCCGCAGCATAACTTACGTGTTTACACATTAGCCGCAGGCATTCGTTCGAAGAACATTCGCCCAACGGACATTCGTAGCACTGCTACATTCGTCCTTAGGACATTCGTGGCTCCGCCACATTCGCCCTTCGGGCATTCGCAGCTCTGCTGCATTCGTGGCTGTGCCACATTCGTCAAAGACATTCGTGCTTGCACATTCGCCTCCGGCATTCGTTGCTTCGCAACATTAGTGGCTCCGCCACATCAGTATCCCTCCTCAAAATACCGCCTCACCCCTCTCTTTCCTTCATTCAGAAATAACTCCTTCTGCTCTTGAGAAAGCTTCTTCACCTTCGGACCAATACCGGCGTCGCTGATGCTAATGGTTCGCTCCCAATCGAGTTCAGTTAACATGAAGCGATTAAGATTTTCCTTCATGATATAGTAAACACTTCCCACTAAATCCTTCGTGCTGTGAATAGGGTAATACGGATCTGTTTTCGTCTTGGTGCGATCTACGGTTATTTGATATTCACTGTCTATGCGGAAGCCAAGGGTTATCATTGGATCTTGAACATAAGGTGCTTGATCGAATACCCAGATCGGATAGTTCGAAAGAAATCCACCGTCTAAGCACACGTGATCGCTGTCGGCATAATGACGAACATCTACGCGTTGACCTTCGTCGTTCATTACAAAAGGCTCGTAGTACAATGGAACAGCCATGCTCGCGCGAACAGCATCTACAATGCGCATGCGCGGATAACGGTAATAATCGAAATACTCTGCTTTTTGATGATTCATGCACGTTGCCGTAACTACCAATTCACGATAAGTTGAATCACTATCGGAGAGTTTCTTCAACTCCATAAATGTGATGTCCTTGTTTCCTGTTTTTGCAGCGACTAACTCTTCCATCCAGCGCAAAAAACGCTCTCCGCGGTAGTACCCCATGCGCTTGCGCAATCGGTGAATTCCGCCAATAAACAATCCGCCACCATCATTTAGTTTACCGAAATTCATTCCACCAATAATCACTGAAATTTCTGTTGGAGTATAACCCACCGCCAGCAGGCAAGACGTGATTGCTCCGGAAGAAGCTCCAGCGACGCGACGAATATCTTTCAAATAACCACGCGAATCCATTTCCATAAGTGCACCGCAATATGCAACTCCACGAATTCCGCCGCCTTCGAACACGAGGTTTTCGAAATGTGCATGACGGAGCCTGTATTGACGCTCCATCTGTGCCATGACGTGAGGCGGTTCAGCTTGTGCACTTAAAAATTTCGAACTGAAAAAAAGCACGAATAATATAAAGAGGTGTTTACTTTGAAGCATAATTCAAAATTACATAGAATGTCAAATATTCATTTGGAAATAATAGCGACAAATCCAGAGTCATGTTTAATTGCAAACGAGAACGGAGCAACGCGATTGGAAGTATGTTCTGCATTACAAGTTGGAGGATTAACACCTGCATTGTCATTGATTGAATACGCAGTTGAATTCACCGCCTGCGATGTTGCTGCACTCATTCGTGTTCGCGAAGGCTCGTTTGTTTATTCTGAAGAGGAAATTAAAATTATGTGTAACGACATCCGTCGTTCAAAGGATAAAGGAATTAAAGCCGTTGTAGTGGGAGCGTTGAATACCGACGGAACCATCGACTTCAAGGCATTGGAGCGATTTGTAAAAGCCGCAAATGGCATTGATGTGGCCTTTCAACGTGCATTCGATGTGTGTACCAATGGCGATGAAGTTATTGCGCAATTGGAAAGTGCTGGATGCAAGCGATTACTTTCTTCCGGAAAAAAAATGACATGTGTGGAAGGAATTGAAAACCTGAAACGATACGCTTCGTTAGCGAACACCATGGAGATTATGCCAGGTTCAGGACTTCGAAGTTCGAACATAGCGCAAGTCTACGACGAATGTTTTTCAAGCTATCACACAAGTGCTTCAGAGTTGGTTCATGTGGGAGAGTTGGGCGTTATGCCAAAGGAATATATTCGCGCAAATGCTGCGGAAGTCAAAGCAATCGCACAATTTCTTTCCGATAAATAAACATTCAATCTCTTTACTCTTATTCCGTCGTAAATTTGCGAAATGGCAGTGGAGATAAAAAATAGAAAAGCGCTTTTTCAGTATTTTATATTGGAAGAGTTCACTGCAGGTATTGTTTTAACTGGAAGTGAAATCAAGAGCATTCGTGCGGGTAAAGCAAACATTGCGGAAGCCTATTGCAAATTGAATGGCAATTCACTCATCATTCTCAACATGAACATCGCTCATTACGGCAACGCTGGTTATGCGCAACATGAAGAACGTCGAGTGAAGACATTACTCATTCAACAAACAGAAATCGATCGCCTGAAGCGCAAGCTCAAAGACACAGGAGTAACCATTATACCCATGCGTTTATTCATTTCCGAAAAAGGTTGGGCCAAATTAGACATCGCCTTAGCAAAAGGAAAAAACGTTGGAGATAAACGCGCCGACGTTAAAGACAAAGACCTCAAACGCGAAGCGGATCGTGCTAAACTCCGCTAGTCCCTCGTCAAAGACATTCGTGCTTGCACATTCGTCCCATAGACATTCGTGCTTGCACATTCGTGGCTTCGCCACATTCGTCCCATAGACATTCGTGCTTGCACATTCGTGGCTTCGCCACATTCGTCCTTTAGGACATAAAATCTTCTTCTACAAGGTACTTCCGAATCTTATCGCTAAGCTTCTCTGAAACCGGAACAAGAGGAAGACGAAGGTAGTTTTCGCAGATATCTAAATGAGCAAGAACTTCTTTGATTCCTGCAGGATTTCCTTCGGCAAATAACAAATGAATTAAATCTAAAAGCTTAAAGTGAATGGCTCTCGCCTCTTCGAAATTATTATTCAAAGCTGCGTGAATCATTTGAGAGAATTCCTTCGGAAAAGCATTTCCAACAACAGAGATCACACCGTCGCAACCAGCAGCCAAAAGAGGTAAAGTCAGTGCATCATCGCCACTGATAACCATGAACTCTTTCGGTGTTACGTTAATCACATTCATGATTTGCTCAACACTTCCACTCGCCTCTTTGATACCAATGATGTTCTTGCATTCAAAGGCAATGCGAGCCACTGTATCGGGAAGCATGTTTACAGCTGTTCTTCCTGGAACGTTATACAGTACAATAGGAATTTTACTTGCTTCGCTGAGCGCTTTGTAATGCTCAACCAATCCGTTTTGGGTCGGCTTGTTATAATATGGGGTAACAGACAAAATCGCATCAATTCCGTCAGTATCTAATCTGCTTAATTGCTGAACAAGCTCGTATGTATTGTTTCCTCCAAGACCTAATACAATCGGCTTCGTGCCATTGTTCGCTTCAAGAACTGCGTCTAAAACTTCTTGTTTCTCTTCTTTCGTCAAAGTCACAGACTCACCCGTGGTTCCTTGAACAACCAAATAATCGGCACCACCATCAATTAAGTGGGCAGTTAATTTCTTCAGTCCAGCGAAATCTACTGAACCGTCTTTTCGAAAAGGCGTAACCATGGCCACACCTAATCCTCTCAACTTCTCTCTCATCATTACTTTATTTGCGGATTACTTAAATACACGTCTAAATTCTGCAGATATTTATCGATTGTTGGATTATCTCCCAAATCAATCATTAAATCGCACTGACCCGCTGAAAGTGAATCTTTAAGTCCAACTTTCATCTTTGCTCTACTTTCTTTGAAAATAAAATTCACTGGAATATGATCTCCGTTGGTAAGGTCTATAAGAATATCAAAATCTTCTTTAATGAAATTCGAAACTTTTTGAACCGGTCGTAAATACCAATTCAAATCATCCTTGGTGAAGTATTCAAACTCCAGTTTTTGCGATTGCCAAATTGAGAGGTTCTTTACGGAATCATTGACAAAACCAACGCATCGAATGTGCCTTACGCCAAACTTATCCTTCAAGTATTTGGCAAATGCTTTAATCTTGTTGAAGTAACGCTCATCGTTATCAACATACAAAACACCAATAGATTGTGCATCGTGAAAATTCGAGCCTGAACGAATACGCTTCGCATCAGGTAACTTACCTAATGCACGACGGCCGGCAGATAATTTAATTTTTTCGACAAACTTCATTGTTACAAATTTACGAACACTTTTCTATATTTCGAACGTCGCTGCTCAAAAGCGAAATATATTTGAGACCATTCAACACGAATTATGAATAAAAAAGGACTCTCGCTTTTCGCACTAACCATGATTGCCATAGGCAGCACCATTGGCTCCGGAATTTTCAAAACCCCGACAAACATTGCTCAGGCAGTGCCCGACCCCATGTGGATGACCGTGCTTTGGATCGCTGGTGGTGTCGTTTCAATGATTGGCGCGCTGGTATACGCGGAAATGGGCGGACGCTTTCCCAAAGGAGGTGGAATATATACTTATCTAAAAGAAGCCTTCGGACCACTGCCCGCATTTCTATACGGTTGGTGCTTGCTCACGGTGGTTTCTTCAGGAACTATTGCTGCGTTAATAGTTGTCTTCGCGGATTACTCACAAAAGATTGTCGGGTTTTCAGACCAAATGATTCCTGTCGTTGCCGCCTCGTCCATTGTCATCCTTACGCTGTTTAATATGTTCAGCCTAGACAGCTCAAAGTGGTTTGCGAATGTTTCGACTGTTTTGAAAATTGTTGGGATTTATGGCCTACTTATTCTTCTTCTCTTTTTAGGAACTAATAATATCTTCGACAACAGCATTTCTGTATCTGAAATTTTCTCGAATGAAAAAGCTCAAGGATTCGGCTGGGCTAAAGCATTTGTTGGAGTGCTTTGGTCTTATTCCGGGTGGCACTATGCGAGCTTCGTTACCAATGAAGCTGAGAACCCGAAGCGCAATGTACCACTTGCCCTTATAATTGGCACTTTAGTGGTTACTCTTTCATACATATTAGTGAGCATTGGATACATGAGTGTATTGAGCATTGAAGAAATTCAGAATAGCAAAATATTGGCGGCTGATGCTCTGGAAAAAATTATTCCAGGTGGATCATTTGCAGTATCGATATTAATTGCTCTTTCAGTATTTGGTTGCGCAGGATTATATGTGCTTGCAACTCCTCGTATTGTGCAGCATATGTCGAACGAAGGATTATTTTTCGAAGCGTTCGGAAAATCACATCCGAAATTCGGTGTGCCAGTAAATGCAATTCTATTGCAATCGGCTTGGGCAATCGTTCTCATCTTTGTTTGGGGGAAATTCGAAGCACTATATACATACGTGACAATTACAGAGTGGTTCTTCTTGGCGCTAGCCTGTTCTGGAATATTTGTTTTCAGAATGAAAAAAATGGGACAAACAGATGGCATTTTTAAATCGCCACTTTATCCTGTTCTACCTGTATTGTTTATTGCAGTAGTTGCTTGGTTCATTGTGAAAAATGCATTGAGCGACGATCCTGCTGCCTACTTCGGACTTATGGTTATTCCTGTTGGGGCAGTTGTTTATTACGTTTACGGAAAGACAAAATCAAAATAACATTCAGTAAATAAAGACTAAAAGCCCACTTCGGTGGGCTTTTTCATGCGCTACAAGCTAGTAAATCAAGGCGTTTCAGAATGAAAACCTCGTGGTTATGAACAAGTACGGGGTTTTTTCAACAAAATGACAATTATTCTCAGTGTTTACTTGCTAATTAGAAAGTGCTTCTTTTACATTTGGGATAACAAACAAATGTTTAATTTATAAAAACCAAAACAAAATGAACAAAGCAGAATTGATTGATGCTATCGCAGCATCTGCTAAGCTTACAAAAGCTGATTCGAAGCGTGCATTAGATGCATTCATCGAAGTGACTACAAAAGCGTTGAAAAAAGACGACCGTGTTGCCCTAGTTGGTTTCGGTTCTTTCTCTACTTCAAAGCGTGCGGCTCGTAAAGGACGTAACCCACAAACTGGAAAAGAGATCACTATCAAAGCTAAGAAAGTAGTTAAGTTCAAAGCTGGTACTGAGTTATCTTCTAAAGTGAAGTAATTTTCAGTTTCGAAAATATGAGGGCTGCTTCGGCAGCCCTTTTTATTTTTGCAAACCATGAGTCAAGAATTATACGACCTCTTCTGCGAAGCGCTAACTCCATTCAAGCAACAGCGCTTCAATGAAGTAGTTGACTTACGTACGAGATACCTCACCGTTGTTCTGGAAGACTTATACCAATCGCACAACACAAGCGCCATTCTGCGCAGCATGGAGTCTTTTGGAGTTCAAGACGGATATTTAATTGAAAACACAAATCCATTTCAACATTTACAACGCATCTCAAAAGGCGCTGGTAAATGGCTTACCCTTCACCGCTACAATTCAACACGAAACAACACCATTGAATGTGTTAATGATTTAAAAAGCAAAGGCTATCGATTGGCTGTAACACATTTACACGGGAACTCTATTCCTCTTGCTGAATTAGACCTTTCTCAAAAAACAGCGCTGGTCATGGGAACAGAACTTTCCGGCGCAAGCGAATATATGGTTGAACAGGCAGATGTCCTCGTACATATACCCATGCAGGGATTTACTGAAAGTCTCAATGTCTCTGCAGCAACAAGCATTGCGTTGCAGCACTTGACCACTAACTTACGCCGCAGTTCAATTGACTGGCAATTAAGTGAACAAGAAAAACTAGCGCTAAAACTTGAATGGGCTCGACACAGTATTCACTGGTGGAAGCACATTGAGGCTGAATGGCAAAACAAAAAGCATGTCTGAAAAAATAGCGTTAAATACTTCCAACAAAGCGCTATTGAATATGGCTGTTCCCTTGTGCATGGGAGCTTTTGTGCAATTTATTGTTGTGCTCGTTGATAATTATTTCGTCGCGCAATTGAATGGGAAAGCCATGAGCGCAGTGAGTTTCGTTGGACTTATTTACATTGCTCTTTCTATGCTTTCGGCAGGATTAGCAAATGCCTCGCAAATTCTTATCGCAAGAAAACGCGGCGAAGGAAGAAGTGAAGAAATCCCAACGGTTTTCGCGAATGCCTTGTTCATAGGCGTATTTATCGTACTGATTCAATTTCTCGTTTTAGCTTTTTTCATCCCCACTTTTTTAGACCGAAGTATTGAAGATGAAGAAACCCGGAATTACATGAAAACCTTTGCACAGACTCGCGCATACGGATTCATTTTCTTCACCTTCATACAAGTGTTACAGTCGTTTTGGTCTGGAATTGCGCTAACGAGAAGCATAATCTATTCTACAATCACCGTTGCAATTTTCACTATCGTTTTCGATTATCTATTCATATTCGGAAATTTTAATTTTCCTCAACTTGAAGTTCATGGTGCTGCCATAGCCACCAATATTGGTGAAGCCGCTGCAGCCTTTGTCTTATTTTTTTACACCATCTTTCATTCGAAATACAAAGATGTTCGACTCTTTCGCAATCTCTATCGCGTTCCTTTTAATTACACCAAAGAAATCCTTCGCTTAGGAGTTCCTATTATGCTTCAAATGCTTGTTGCCTTGAGCATCTGGATAATCTTCTTCGCGTTTATTGAAAAGAAGGGCGACGATTCCTTTCAAAGTGCATTCATTGTGCGAAACATGTACATGCTTGCCTGGGTGAGCGTTATGGGATTTTCGAGCACCACCAAAACGTATGTTTCCGGATTACTTGCTGAAAAAAGAAGTTCAGAAATTTTTCATGTCATCAAAAGACTCGCTCTTTTAAATTTCACCTTCATAATCATTCTCACACACGGCCTGTGGCTTTATCCAGAAAGCATAGCGCACCTCTTCAATGCCAATGACGAAACAACTCGACTCACCGTGAAAAGCATGTACGTGGTGCTCCCTGCCATTTCGATCTTCGCATTTACTAGCATATTATTGGCTGCAGTAGAAGGTGCGGGCAAAACCGTTCAAGGCTTTTTCATTGAGCTTGCGACCACTGTGCTTTACCTCACTTATGCCTATTACATTTCTTTTTATACCGATGCCGATGTTGCTATTATTTGGACTTCAGACTACGTTTATTTCCTAGGGCTTGGCCTTTTTTCTATGTTAGTTTTTCGAAATGCGTCTTGGTTCAAAAAAAGACACCGGAAAGATTTCCACAATGGCTAATTATTCGAAAGGGACGCTGTAATTTTATGCTCCTATCTGAACAAGTTCCATGTATTTAATTTTCGACACAGAAACCACCGGCCTTCCGCAAAATTACAAAGCCCCTTTAACCGATTTTAACAATTGGCCAAGGCTTGTACAATTGGCATGGCAGCTGCATGGCGAACGTGGGAATCTAATTTCGCAAGGAAGCATCATTGTCCAGCCCAACGGATTTTCAATTCCCTATACTTCTGAAAAGATTCATGGCATTTCGACCGAACGCGCTGCGAAAGAAGGTATTCTACTGAGTGAATGCTTGAATCAATTCGAAGCGGCTCTGGCGCAATCGAAATTTGTGGCAGGACATAATATTGAATTCGATATCAACATTATCGGATGTGAATTCCTGCGTGAAGGAAGAGTCAACATGCTTGAGCATATGCCAAGCATGGATACCAAAGAATTTGGCACTGAATTTTGTGCTATTCCAGGCGGAAGAGGCGGAAAATTCAAATGGCCAACACTCACTGAACTTCATGAAAAATTATTTCATGTTAAGTTTGAAGAGGCACACGACGCGGCCTATGACGTAGATGCCACGGGAAAATGTTTTTTCGAACTCATTCGAATTGGGGTTATTCCAAGTGCAAGCGGGGTTGCAAAAAATGAAGTTGTTTACGAAGCTCCGATTTTACAGGACAGCAATTTCAAATCAGAAAAAACTGACGGTCAGAGTCCTGATGAAACACTATCGGAAGTTGACATTAACGAAAATCAAAAGTTCGTGCATCTTCACGTGCACTCACAATATAGTATTCTTCAAAGCACTACCACCATTGACGCGTTGATTAAGAAATCAGTCGCCATGGGTTCTCCAGCTGTTGCGGTAACAGATGCTGGAAACATGATGGGGGCATTTCACTTCGTGAGTGCCGCGCACAAAAAAGGCATTAAACCCATTGTAGGTGCTGAACTGAATTTGTGTCGAAATCACACCGACCGTTCATCGAAAGACGACGGTTATCCCATTGTCTTGCTTGCGAAAAATTTCAAAGGATATCAAAATTTATCGAAGCTTTCTTCAATAGCCTATACCGAAGGATTCTATTACGTGCCGCGCATTAGCAGAGACCTTCTTGTTCAATACAAAGAAGGCCTTATGCTTTGTACTGGTTCACTTTGGGGTGAAATACCTTCAACCATTTTGAACATTGGCGAAGAAAAAGCGGAAGAAATTTTTGTTTTTTGGAAGGAACAATTTGGTGAAGATTTTTATGCTGAATTGAATAATCACGGTTTGGAAGAAGAGCAAGTCGTTAACCGAACGCTTGTTCGGTTTTGCGAGAAGCACAACGTGAAATACTTCGCAGCCAACAACAGCTACTACACTGAAAAAAGTGATGCGGAAGCCCAAGACGCTTTGATCTGTGTGAAAGAAGGAGAAAAAGTAAGTACCCCTTCAAAGTATATCGGAAAGAAAGGAAGAGAATTTCGCTTTGGCTTCCCGAACAACGAGTTTTATTTGAAAGATGCTCAAGAAATGGCACAAACCTTCTCTGCTTATCCAGGAGCTCTTGAGACGACGATTGAAATTGCAGACAAATGCGACGGCTACAAACTCGATAGAGAAATCTTACTTCCGAAATTCGATATTGAAGAAACATTCATTTCGAATTTTCAAACTGAAATCATTGCCTCTCACGAACGATTGATTGGCCAACGCATTGAAAAATGGAATGCCGATGGATACGATGAGGAGCGAATTGCTCAAGAAAAAGACAAGCTAAAAACCATTGCGGAACAGTCGGCTTATCTTGAACACTTAGCCTTCAAAGGTGCGACCTACCGCTACGGAGATTTCGATGAATCTATTCGTGAGCGATTGCAATTCGAGCTTTCTGTTATTGAGAAAGCTGGATACCCGGGATACTTGCTTATTGTTGAAGATTTCTGCAACGAGGCGCGGAAGATGGATGTCTCTGTAGGGCCCGGACGTGGTTCTGCGGCAGGATCGGCTGTTGCGTATTGTCTTCGGATTACAGATGTGGATCCGATTAAATACGATCTCCTCTTTGAGCGTTTCTTGAATCCAGATCGTGTGTCGATGCCCGATATGGATATCGACTTCGAGGACGAAGGACGAGAAAAAGTTATTGAGTACGTAAGAAATAAATATTCACGCAACGCAGTTGCGCAAATCATTACCTACGGTACAATGGCCGCGAAGTCGGCCGTAAAAGACGCTGCGCGTGTGTTCGACTTGTCTATTGGCGAATCTGAACAACTGACGAAATTAATTCCCGATCGCGCATCACTTTCAGACATCTTCAACAAAGAAGAGAAGCAGCTGAAAGAAGATTTTTCTAGCGAAGAATTCGAGCGCATGCAGCGCATGCGTCTTATTGCTAGCGGCACAACACCGGAAGGTAAAGTGTTGCGAATGGCGAAAATTTTAGAAGGGTCCATTCGCAACACGGGAACGCACGCTTGCGGCGTGATTATCACCCCTACTGACATCACGAACTTCGTTCCGGTAGCAACCGTGAAAGACAGTGACATGTGGTGTACGCAGTTCGATAACTCCGTTGTAGAAAAAGCAGGGCTTTTGAAGATGGACTTCTTGGGTTTGAAAACCTTGAGCATCATCAAGAACACCCTCAAACTCATTAAGCTTTCCCACAACATAGAAATTGACATTGATAACATTCCCATCGACGATGAAAAGACATACGAGCTTTTCCAACGCGGTGAAACTGTTGCCATTTTCCAATACGAAAGTGAAGGTATGCGCAAACACATGCGCGACCTGAAACCTACCGTTTTCGCCGATTTAATTGCCATGAATGCCCTGTACCGTCCAGGTCCTATGGAGTACATCCCCCAGTTCATTCGTCGTAAACACGGTCTAGAAAAAATTGAATACGATCTTCCTGAAATGGAAGACAACTTGAAAGAGACCTACGGTATTACGGTTTACCAAGAGCAAGTGATGTTGCTGTCACAACGACTTGCAAACTTCACAAAAGGTCAAGCAGATGTGCTTCGAAAAGCAATGGGAAAGAAACTCATTGAAGAACTGAACAAAATGAAGAGCTTGTTCATGGAAGGCGCGATTGCAAATGGACACTCTGCAGATAAGCTTGAAAAAATATGGACCGACTGGGAGAAGTTTGCGAGTTATGCATTCAATAAATCTCACTCGACTTGTTACGCTTGGATCGCCTATCAAACGGCGTATTTGAAAGCACACTACCCGGCAGAATTCATGGCAGCGACATTGAGCAATTCCTTGAGCGATATTAAGGGAGTTACTTTCTTCATGGAAGAATGTAAGCGCATGCGTATTCCCGTTCTTTCTCCAGATGTGAACGAATCACTTTCGCTTTTTTCAGTAAACAAAGCTGGAGCCATTCGCTTTGGATTAGCTGCTGTTAAAGCAGTTGGAGAGAACGCTGTTGAAAGTATGATTCGCGAACGCGAAACAAAACCATTCGAAACGGTATTTGATTTCCTTGAGCGCGTTGACGATAAAGCCACGAACAAACGCGTGCTTGAAAGCTTGGCCATGTGCGGCGCATTTGACCGATTCGGAATTACGCGTTCTGCGTATTTCGGAACCGATAACAAGGGCGAAGGGTTCATAGACACGCTAGTCAAATATGCCCGTGCCGCGCGCGAAGGAAAGAACTCGTCACAAGCCTCATTATTCGGCGAAGACTCGGAGGTTCAAATTCAGCCGCCCACAATTCCTAAAGTTGAACCTTGGGATGCCCTCACCGAACTTTCAAAAGAAAAAGAATTGGTTGGAATGTTCATCTCAGGACATCCACTCGACGATTTCGCTCTGGAGATTGAAGCCTTCTGTTATCCAAATTCAATGGAAGCTTTAGAGAATCCTGAGCCCAACAACGGCCGTGAAATTTCCTTTGCCGGCATTGTGAAAAACGTGCAGCACCGCATGTCGCAGCAGGGTAATCCCTATGGAAGTTTCACTCTGGAAAACGGAGAAGGTTCGCACGACTTCCGCTTGTTTCGAAAAGACTACATGAGCTTTAAAGCCTATATGCAAGACAACTTCTTCTTATACGTGCGAGGTCGTTTTCAAAAACGTCGCTACGGTCAAAATACAGAAGAAAAAACTGAATTTCAAATTACAGAAATATCTCTCCTAGCTGAAGTAAAAGAAAAACTTGGGCGTTATTTGACTATTGGAATTGACTCGGAATTTCTAACCGAAAAAACCATTC
Organism: Flavobacteriales bacterium; assembly: GCA_044371675.1. GTDB lineage: Bacteria > Bacteroidota > Bacteroidia > Flavobacteriales_D > Sanyastnellaceae > CAIZGX01. The sequence continues at coordinate 7,208 of JBILTF010000011.1, read as the reverse complement.
AAAAACTCGACGATCTTTTGGTGAAAAACACCGGACACGCGCAGCTTCGCATTGAATTAAAAAATGGAGACGACCGTGTGATGCTTCCTTCTTCGGAGAGAAATAATATCGCAGTAACGAAGGAAATTCAAACTGAACTAGAGGCCATTCCTGGCGTTTACTCGATTGCTCTTTCTTCGCGTTAACGAATACTAATTTTCTGAACGCCCGATTGTTTCTCAGATTGAAAAACAAGGAAATAAATTCCCGGTGAAGCATTCAATTGGAATTCATTTGAGCCTGAATGACTGAAGGTTAATTTACCCTCGATGCTGTAGACCTGCACATTCAGATTATTTGTTTGCCTTGAAGCCTGAAACACATTATTTCCAATTGAAATAAACGAAAGAATTTCTTCAGCTATTAAATCTTCTGTGCCGACATAAAAACAATCGTTGTTTACACTGCTCGGATCTAATGCAGAAAGAACCACAGATTCATTCCTATACACCGTCGCTTGCTGCTGTTTGTTCAATTGAAAGCCGTTTGAACTTCCAACCAAATAAACTGTGTCGTTTACTACGAGCAAATCTTTGCACACCTCAAACTTATTCGTTCCTACAGTGCCTCCTCCGGCATATTGTCCTAGAACATTGGCTCTGTGTACCACCCATTCTTGTTCACCGAATCCAAAGTCCGTTGTCTCTCCAGCTAGCGTGTAGCCCTCCGAATTCGAATGAGCTGCATTGTACCACATGTTAAAATTGAACACGTTATAAGTTTCGGTATTCACCGTTCCGTCTAAATTAAAGGCACATGTGTATGGGTTCCGCAGCGCGCCATTCAAGAACTCACCAACTACAAATACGCCATAACTCCAAACTTGCAAATCATGTCCTTGCACCCCTATTCCGGGAACTGCAAATAACTGCAAAATATTTCCGGCGGCATCAATCTTGTTCACGCTGTAATGCGCGTATATTCCTGCGTTATGATTATTCAAGACATAAATTTCACCGTTGTAATATTCCAACGATGCATTGCTGTTTACACCAGTAGACTCTAGAATAATCGGAGTAGAAATACCTCCTGTTTCATTCAAAGAATACAACACCACCAATTCTTCTCCAGATGGAAAAAATGAATCTGTCGCGACCCATATATTTCCTAAATCATCAATCAATAAATTACGTGCTTCGTCCCACACGCCTTCTCCGAATTCTTGCGACCACAATAGATTTCCATTTAAATCTACTTTTCCAACTAAATTCTTATACCCCGTTATTGAATTACTCAACACCATTCCGCAGAAATAAATACTTCCGTCTGCGGCAACAGCCACATCATTGCCGTGTTCAATTCCAATTCCACCGATATTAAACGTCCATTCACAATCGAGCGATGCATTGAGCTTAGACAAATACACATCGGTTTGCGAACCCACTTCTCCGCCTGTTGTTCCCACAGCTACAAATCCTCCATTCGGATGAGCAACAATAGATGCATATTCGTCAGAACCCGCACTTCCATAGTTGTGAACGACAGGCTGCGCGAAGCTCGCACGGACAAAAAGAAGCGTTACAATTAAAGAGATGAGTTCGAATTTCTTCATGAATTATTTTTTTATCACTGCGCGAATTTCCATGACTTGTTCAAGCAGCTCCTCCAATTTATTTAATTGAAGCATGTTTGCTCCATCGCTTAAAGCAACGGCCGGATTCGGATGTGTTTCAATAAACAATCCGTCAACCCCAACTGCAACAGCAGCTTTCGCAATGGTTCCAATGAGTTCTGGTTTTCCACCTGTAACACCGCTGCTTTGATTGGGTTGTTGAAGCGAATGCGTGCAGTCCATAATCGCTGGCGCGAATTCTTGCATAACAGGAATCCCGCGATAGTCAACTACCAAATCTTGATATCCGAACATGGTTCCGCGCTCGGTTAACCAAACGTTGTTGTTTCCCGCTTCCTTCACTTTATTCACTGCGTGCTTCATAGACTCCGCAGAAAGGAATTGTCCTTTTTTAATGTTCACCACTTTACCGGTTCCTGCTGCTGCCAAAAGCAAATCTGTTTGTCTACACAAGAAGGCAGGAATCTGCAAAACATCTACATAGGCCGCAGCCATTGCCGCTTCGTCTGCAGCATGAATATCTGTTACAGTTGGAATGCCGTAAGTCTTTCCAACCTTCTGAATCAACTCCAATCCAATATGATCGCCTAAACCAGTAAATGAATCTACACGAGAACGATTCGCTTTTCTATATGAAGCCTTAAACACATAAGGCATTCCCAATTTGTCGGCAATTTCCTTTACACGACCAGCAACTTCCATTACCAAATCTTCACCTTCAACCACACAAGGTCCTGCCAACAAAACCAAGGATTTGGTTTGCGCCATTTTCATTACATCTGCACTATTCATTGTCTTTCTTTTTTGTTTTGAATAAATAACTCACTTGAAGTGAAGCGCTCATTTCTTTCGCTTCCTTGAAAAAATATCCCGGTAGATTCGATGTTTGAAAACCGAAATAAAACTGATTAGCAATTAGCCACTGTACGCCCATTCCCAATTTCCAATTGCCGTATGCGCCGTTTGAAATATTCATTGAAACAATACAAGTGCTTTTCGGCATATACATAATTCCCAAATTAGCCAAAGGTTTCATAGGTGCTGCGAACATTTCTAAACCTGCCGTTAAACGCACTTTTTCATTCCAACGATAAACAGAGCGCATATAAAACGATCCACGAAGTGGTCTCCAAAACGAAACGTTTTGAGAACTAGTAATTAGCGAATCTGCGAATCCTGAAGTTCCATTCAACAATGAATCGCCGTTCAATATTCCATTCAGGTCAACGCCTGTCCAAGTAAAAGTTGAATCAAAAGAAACCACTTGGCTTTGTCCATTCCAATTCACCCAACCTAAATTTCGAATGCCCAGCGTGTTCCAAACTTCCTTCTTGTCTACTCCTCTGTCTCGAACGAAATTGTACTCACCATCAATGCTGAAACCAATGCCATTTCCATTCGGACGCGGATTAGCCGAATGCACATACTCTCCTGAATAATCGAGTTGCAAAGTGTCTGCATTCGGTGAAGTGTAAAACGAAGATGGTGGAAACAAATTGAACTGCTGATAGGTTAATCCGTTCACCATAGAAATTCCAATCGAACTGAATGTTCGCTTGTCGTAAATTCCAAATCCAATCGATTGAAATCCTTGCATTTCTCCTTGAATGGAATTCAAAGGAACACGCGAGCCTTGATAATTGACGTTCCCATTACTCAGCAGGCCGAACGCATCTTTCGAAATTCTTCCACTTCCAAAATAGCCCTTTCCCACTTGAATGTACAAATCAAGCATTTCACTTCTGAATAAACTGTCTCTTCCACCGTAATAACGTGCTCTGACATTTGCATTCCCTCCGAAAATTCCAAGGTCCGTCATTCCAGCTAACACAGTATTACGCGCTTCAGCGGTAACGGTTCCGCCAACAACAAATGGCTTTACGAGTTCCTTTGTCAGAAAAGTACTGCCAACTGTTGCACTTCCTTGAAAATCCAAAATTCCTCGGAATGCTTTTCCTGTTGTGTCTGATTTCGTTAACCACAAATATGAAGTTTGAGCGAACGTTAGTCCACCAACTAGAATGAAAGCTGCTGCTAAAATTATTTTTCTCATTGAATTTCAGCATTAAGAACAACACCGGCTTTCACTCGCATGTCTACAAAATATGAATTGTATAAGTTCACCAATTGAGGAAAAGAAGGGGTACTCGAAATAACCTGCATGATTAATTTCCCTTCCGACTTGATGGTGTTCCATTGCGCTTCAGAAATAGGAATCACCAGTGTGCTTGAACTTGCAAGTGCCAATAAATCAATGCTGTTACCGCTTGGCACATTTAAATCCGTGGCAACAACTGCTCCACCCAGCGTTGTCAAATTTAATTTCCATTCCATGGGGAATGCATTCTGAATATCTAATGTTAAAGAGCTCACGCGAACTGCGTCTTTGGTCACTTCCACATTCAATGTGTCGCGAAGCGTGAGATCGCTAGCCGCCAAACGCAAAGGAACATCAACAACCAATTTTGCTTCGGTTAATTGATCCGAGTACAAGAAATCGTTTCCGTCGCTTACGTTTCCAAACGGATTCAATTGTAAACTACCCGTAAAAAGAACAGAGTATGGCAAACTTCCCATAAATGAAGTAATGTTACTGTTCCCTTCGTTCAAATTAATATCGTAGTTAGAAACAGAAGCGGTTCCGCCATTGTCAATGGAGCGTGTGATAAAAAATGGATCGTATAAATTTCCTCCTGTTAGCTGAACACCGGTATTCATGTAGGTGTTTAATCCCATAACGTTGTCAATCTTCAACTTACCATCAAATCCCATTTTGTGTGTTACATGAAATCCAAACGAAGCCTGATCTAACTCTAGCAATCCTGTTGGCATATTTGCGCTTTCAGCTAAGTTGAACGTCTCGTTGAAAGTGTAGGTGTCATTACCGAAATAACCCTTGGCGTAATCGATAACAAGATCAGACATTAGCAATTCGAATCGAACTGAATCTTGTCCGTATATCGTATTCTGATCAGCCGTGGTGTTTTGTTCTGTCTTAATTTCAAGATGCGTAGAAAGCTTGTTGTAATCGAATCCTGATGTGCCGGAAAGAACAACATACTTGTTCGACATGTCTACCGTGTAATATCCTTCCGTTGGAGCAGAAGCGCTTCCCGGAGTTAATGCGAAATCAATATCAGTATTGTTTCCATAAACCTCTGAGACATTGTAAAGCGTGAAGCTTGGATGCAAGTAAGCATTCACGTAAGACTTCACATGGACAATCATTTGTCCCGACTTCACCTTCACCATGCGCAAACCTGTTCCGTTTGTTTCGACAGAATAATTTTGATTTTGAGTAATGATTGCTGTATTTCCTGGAATTTGAAAAGGACCACCTGTAATCGGAACCACAAATTTCTGTGAAATATTTGTGTCTGGAATTTGTGTTAAATCGCTTGTTCCAAATCCTGAGATAATCTTCTCGAAATACAAATGATAAATACCCGCGTTGTCTGTATATCCGTTGTCTGCAGTTAAATCTGAAAGCGTCAATCTGCCATACGCCAGAGGAGCAACCCAATTCGATTCCCAAGTGGTAGCTTCCTCTTTCTTACAAGACGAAAGCAAAATGATACAAGCAAAAAGGCAGAGACAGATTTTCGAGTGCATGGTATCAAATATAATCTATCCTTGAACAGGTTTTGTGATTCGGGTAAATCGATAGATCAAAATCAAGTGTGCCATCAACCACGGACCTATTTCATCTGGAAACGTTTGAATTCCAATGACTGGAATAAATACCGCTAAGAGCACGTATGCCGAGAAGCCCATTTGAACGAACGCGTACTTTCGAACCCAAGCGCTCATTGCGTTCATTCTCGCAAAGGCTAAAGCAAACAGCATTGGGTTTGCCCAAAGTATATTGAAGTTCCATTTGGTTGTGGTATGATCGGTTAAGAACCACATCACGAACAACACAATTCCTAGCACCCCGAAAAATCCAAGGAACAAACGTTCAGATAAGTTCCAACCTCTTTTCTTCCACCACAAATAAATACTGAATCCGGCGAACAACAAGGCCGAAAGCGTTACATATAAAATTGGTTTGGCCGATGCCGACTGCTTTTCAAACAACGAATCATCTACCGGAAGTATCTCGTTCGTTCTTCCTAAAACTTTTCGTCCGTTGATTGTCCAAGCCATCATGTTCGACTGAAGACTATCGGGCAAAAAAGACGTTTGTCCTTGCTCAGGTGTCTTGTCGCAAGGCTTCCCCAAAACCAAATCAATTCCAAAATCGGCCCAATACTGATGAGCGAGATACACGTCTATGTCGTGACGAAATCTTGGACGATCCGAAAATGTTTTTTCATTCTGCTGAATTTCCGGAAAGGCCTTCAACACAATATCTCGAACGCGTGTTGCGCAATTGTCGTAAAAGAAATCGTATTGAAAATACTTATTTTCCTTTTTTGCATTTTCAATAAGCAAAGCTCCCAAGGATCTTATCTGCTCTGGATTCAGTTTGAATTCATTTTCTAGAATTCCTCTTCCACCATACAAATACTGCTGTTGGAATCCTGCAAATTCCTCAACGCTCAACATGTAGTTGAGTTTTCCCCGTGCGAATTTCAAATAGAAATCATCTGAAAATTCAAAGGTTCCGTAATTGAAAACGAAGTCTACCCATTCACCGTTCAACGTATCTGTATAACGAATGGCGCTGTGTCCAAAACAGGTGTACAACTCTTCGCCTGGAGAACACGTTAAGAGAGACAAGCGAGGTAGTTCTCCCACGTGGTTGTTCACAGTGGCCCCGGCGCCAAATGCAAACGCTGTAAAAATCAAACAAGCAATAAATCTTTTCATAATGTCCACTCTCCTCTATAAACTAATTGTGCAGGACCGCACAACCAAATGTTTTCATATCCCTTCGCTGTTTTTTCAAATCGAACAATCAAATCTCCGCCTAGTGCATGAATTTCCTTTTGACCTGCGCTGTTCGACAAATGGTGCATAACAATTGCGCAAGCTGTCACGCCCGTTCCGCATGAAAGTGTTTCTCCCTCTACTCCTCTTTCGTAGGTTCGAACCATGGCTTCGTCTTCATTCAACAAGGTCAAGAAATTCACATTGGTTCCTTCTTGCTCGAACTCTTGACTGTAGCGGATTTCGCTACCTAATTCAATTACATCGAGATTCAAATCTTCTACCATTCTAACGATATGCGGAGAACCCGTATTCACAAAATATTCATTTTCATTCCGAACAATGACTTCAGCAACATCGGACATTCGAATGGAGATTTCTTCTCCTTCAATCTTCGCTTCGTGATAGCCATCAATGGCCCTGAACGAGGCCTCTTCCTTTTCCAACATACCCAAGCTTTTCACAAAAGCTACTGCACAACGACTTCCATTTCCACAAAAAGATTGTGAGCCGTCGGAGTTGAAATAGTTCATGTAAAACTCAGTTTCCTCGTCGCCTTCAATTAGAATTAGCCCGTCTGCGCCAATGCCGAAGTGCCTGTCGCAAAGCTCTGCAACCTCTTCCGTGGTGGGTTGCCATGCGTTTTCACGATTATCAACCATTATGAAATCGTTGCCCGTGCCGTGGTATTTGAAAAATTGCATGTTCCAAAGGTAAAACGGTT
>JBILTF010000126.1:0-3264 GCA_044371675.1 Flavobacteriales bacterium | reverse complement strand
TAGTTACATCCTCCTTCCGGATTCCCTACAAATAAAGCTGAGGTGAATTCGCTGTTTGGGAATTGAAGAGCCATACCAGGGCAGTTCCAAGGCGCATTGCGAACAACTACGTTTTCACCTTTCGCTCCAATACGTTTCAATTGATTAATCCATTTTCCTTCACCCATGGTCTCAATACGATACTCTCTGCGAGCTGCTGCAATAACCTCAGCAGCCGCGGAGGATGAAGATAAATCGTTCAATCCAGCTCCAAATGCACGGTCGCGAACATCGTTAATGTCGTTGATAGCAACGGTCAAGTCACCACCCATTTCACCCAAACATTCGGCGCGAATCAATTTCAATTCAGTTAAATAGATAATTGGAATATTGAAGAAAACTTTGTCTTCAAAACGACGGTTCTTGTATTTACCGCCGCTTGATTGCATCCAACCTAAACGGTCATCTGCACTATTCAAATTGGTGAATTGATATAATTCATTTGAGAACATCAAGTTCGGAGGAAGAACTCCACCTGCGTTGTAGTTTCCAATGAAATTGTCCGTGCGCTGATCAATATTGGTAGCTCCAGGGTTAGAACTTACTATTCCAAAAACAGTTTCAGGATTCATAGCCGGAGTAACAGGGAAGCGATCTAAAGTGTCGCTCATGGCATAAGATCCTGAGTTGATAACCAAAGATGCATATTGCTCTGCCTGAACGTAATTGTTCATTTGAAAATAAACCATCGCTAATAATCCTGCAGCTGCATTCTTCGTTGCATAGTTACCGTTCGTTTCAGGAAGATTAGCGTATGCATACTCTAAGTCTTCAATAATGAAGGCATAAGATTCAGACACTGTGCTTCTGGCCAATGGTTCGTTGCCTGCTTCTCTTCTTAAAATAATTCCTAAGTGTGAATTTGATGGAGACGAACCATAAGGCTGTGCCCAAATTTTCACAACGTTAAAATGACAGAAAGCACGAATGAACTTCGCTTCTGCTTCCATTCTGTTGCGATCAGCATCTGACAAACCATCGATCAAATCGAAGTTTTTCATCAATGAATTGCAACGATAAATGGCATAGTAGAAATCTCCATATGTACCGTTTGTGGTAGGAGTGAAGAAGTTAGTTTCACGATTGTAAACAGCGTTAAAGTCCAAACCATTCGGCTCAGCCATATTATCGCTCATCAGTTCACAAATGTTTTGGTATTTACCATCAAACAAATTTGCAATGACATCGTAACAGCTGTTCAATAAGCGCTGTGCATCGTCCGGTGTATTCAAAGCATCTTCAGCTAGAATTGCTCCTTCAGGTGGATACTCTAACATTTTTTCACATGAGGAAATTCCGAGAGCTAATCCAATAGCTAAAATGAAGTATGATATCTTTTTCATGTTCGTTCGAATTAGAAGTTAGCGTTTAAGCGAATGTTGAAACTACGCTCTTGCATAGGCGTTAAGTAAGTCACGTTTGGACTTAAGTTTCTGTCTTGGGCGTTTTCAAAGTCACGAACCACTTCTGGATCCAATCCAGGGAAGTTCGTTATAGTGAATAAGTTTGTAACGCTTACTCCAATGTTCAATCCTGTCATATTCATTCTCTTTGTAACCTCGTTAGGGAAGGTATAGTCCAATGACAAGTTTCTTAAGCGCATGTAGTTTGCTTTATACATGAACAAGGAAGTATTCCACCAAGGGAATCCATCAGGTAATCCATAAGTCGTTTCATCCAATGTCAATCTGCCGAAGGTCGACTGATCTCCAGGAGCAGTCCAACGATCTAAAATCTCTTCACGCATATTCCAACTGGAAACAACACCCAATTGACGCTTCGCACTTGAATCGAAAATACGAGCACCCAAACTGTAAGTGAATAATGCAGATAAACTGAAATTCTTCCACCCGAATGTTTGAGTTAATCCACCCATCATTTTCGGCAATCCATTTCCAACATAGTTACGAATGCTGTTGTCGTAATCGGTTGTATAGTTCCCATCAGGAGTAATGTAGACCGGCAATCCAGATTGAGCATCAATATGATCAAATGAAACGAGATAGAATGAACCAATAGGCTTTCCAACCAAAACACGAGAATCATTGGTTCCGCCTGACACAGCATCAGGAGTGTAGTCACCGATACTAACTAACTCATTGTAGTTATAGGAGAAGTTTGCACTTGTGCGAGCAGTAAATTTGGTGCTCTTCGTCCAATTCACAACAGTAGTTAATTCTATTCCTTGATTCATAACTTCTGCCACATTATCCCAGAAATTTGTAAATCCGGTGCTTGCAGGAAGACTAACATTCATTAATACATCACGGCTGTATTTTCGGTATCCTTCCAAAATAACAGTCATACGATCTTGCCAGAAGCCCGTCTCTAAAGCTACTGAGAAGTTGTTTGTTGTTTCCCACTTCAAATTCGCATTTCCTGCTTGGGTAGGATAAAGAATTGGGTTTTGGTTGTAGTATGTTCCGTTGTTTGCTGCGCTATACAAAGCGTATTGTGCGTTTGCAGGGATATCCGAGTTTCCAGTTAATCCATAACTCGCACGTAGCTTCATGTAGTTAATGGTTTTATTGTCCTTCAAAAATCCTTCTTCAGAAATAATCCAACCTAAAGAGACAGAAGGGAAATTTCCGAACTTGTTATTCACTCCGAAGCGAGAGCTTCCATCGCGACGAACACTTGCTTCGAAGAAGTACTTCGATTTGTAGTTCATGTTATACTTCGCAAAGAAACCTAAGAAGCTAAACTGATTAGGATTTCCAACGGTGCGAACTCTAGTATCAGGATTGTTTTGAACGTCTGAAAATTCAGCAACTGTTCCATCCAAGTTCGGGATATAATCGTTAATGTAATTTGTCTTTGAATGCTGTAACTCATGACCTATAAGTATAGAAGCATTCAAGTCAGGTTTGATCTCTTTGCTGTATTCTGCAGTAATGTTATAACTGTAGTTTCTAACTAAACGCTGATCGTTGCTGTAGCTTCCTTGTCCGTTAGATAAATCGAATGTTGATGGTGTAAGTCTATTTTCACCAATGTGCATCCAATCCATACCACCTGTTGCAATGATGAATAAGTTCTTCTTCGGCATGTATATTAAACGTCCTGTATTAATTACACGGTCTTCAACAGTTGTCCAGCGCAATTGCTCTCTGTATGCAACTGGATTCTTTACGTTTCCGAATTCATCTCTCCAATAGAAATAATCTCCAGGTTTGTTAACCACATCACCCGCTGCGTTGAAAGTTGTGTCGGTGTGATAAACAG
>JBILTF010000129.1:0-2827 GCA_044371675.1 Flavobacteriales bacterium | reverse complement strand
GCTCAATTCTCAATCTTTGACTCTCGAGGAAAGTTAATTCGATCAGAGGCTGAAACTATCGGGAGTATTGACATATCAGATTTATCTATGGGCATTTATTACCTACGTATCGAATCCTCAAGCTCTACTATAGTTTTGAAATTTATTAAAGAATAGATTAGAATTCCAGGAATAGGCTTGCGGTGAAAACCAATTCTATTCGCCCCAAATATGCGGTGAATAAAGACTTACCTCAACTCCGCCGAACACTCACTCTGCAAGCCTTGCAAAATGCGCTGCATGCTCTTCTCTACAACCTCATCGGTTAAGGTCTGCTGAGCGTCTTGAAGAATGAATTTCAAAGCGTAAGATTTCTTTCCTTCTGGAAGATTCTTGCCTTCGTAAACGTCGAACAAATTCACTTCCTTCAATAATTTCTTTTCGCTCTTCAGAGCAGATACACGAAGGCTTTCGAACGTTGTATCCTTGTTCAACAACAACGATAAATCGCGACGAACCCAAGGGAATTTATTCAACGGTTGGAAAGCATTGCGCTGCTGCGCCTTCAACTTTTCTAACGCATCGAAATCAAATTCAGCATAAAATACTTCCTGCTCCACATCGGTCATTTCCTGAATAGTACCGTTCACTCTTCCCAACTTAACCAACGATTTTTTCTGAGAAGAAAGCTCCATTCCGTAAGCGAAAATGGGAGAGTCTTGAATTGAAATCACATCAACTTGCTGAATGCCCAACGCATTTAAAATATTTTCTACCGCTGCTCGCAACTGCGCCAACGACGAAGCATTACCGCTGTTCTTCCAAGACTCAGCGCTTTCCTTTCCGCACAACCACAACGCCAATTTGCGCTTCTCTTTGTATCCGTTTTCCGTCTTGCGGTATTCCTTTCCAATTTCAAACAAACGAAGATCCGTAGCACGGTGCTTTTCATTCAACGAAATACTTTCCATTCCGCCAAACAACAATGTGCTGCGCATGTGCGACAAATCTTTGCTTAATGGATTCAACAACGAAACACTGTTCACACCCAACGCTGCATCAAACGCTTCCGCGTACTTGCTCTTCGTAAGCGACATGTTCATGATTTCAGTGTAACCCTCTGCCACCAACAAGTCGGCAAGACGGAAGTGCAAGCTCTCCGTTTTTCCCTTGGTATTCAAGGAAAGCGTCATTCGCGAAGGAAGCTCTACTTTGTCGTATCCGTAGATGCGAAGCACTTCTTCCGCAACGTCTGCCGGACGCGTTACTTCAACGCGATTGTATGGCACAAGCACCTTCCAGCCGTCTTCGGTTGAAGAAACTTCGAACTGCAAATCGTTCAATATGGAAACAACCGTTTCGCTTGGAATGTCAATTCCCAACAACGATTTCAAATAATTTTTCTGAACTGAAATTTCTGTTTTTGGAAGTGCAACCGGATAAACATCTTGCGCTTCAATCAACTCAGCATTCGGATTTTCCGCTTGAATTAATTCCCAAGCTCGCGCTAACGCATTTGGAATTCCGTCTACAGCCACGCCTCTTTCAAAGCGGAACGAAGAATCGGAATGTATCTGATTGCGCTTCGCGCTCTTGCGAACACGCACCGCATTGAAGCAAGCACTTTCAAAAACAACGAACGAATCTTCAGCGCTCACGCCCGCATTTTTTCCACCCATAACACCACCCATGCAAAGCACTTCGTTTTGGTTGGAAATAACCACGTCTTCGCTAGTGAGTTTGCGCAAAACTCCGTCGAGGGTTTCTAACGCCTCATCTTTATGTGCATTTCGCACTGTGATGGTCTGATTCGGAAAATCATTCGCCTTGAAAACGTGCAGAGGTTGTCCCAGTTCATGCTGAACATAGTTCGTTACGTCTACGCACAAGTTCACGCTCTTCACGCCAATAACGGCAAGGGTTTCCTTAATGAAGGTTGGCGTCTCTTGGTTTTCAATTCCTTTGATTACCGCGAAAGCATAACGCGAACACTCGGTGTTTTCTTTAAGATCTAATTTCCAATTTTTTTGTTGGAAGGAAATCGGCTTAGCCTCTGTAGAGGTTAGCGTAACTTTTTCTGAGTTCTCTAGATTCCACGCTGCCGCGAAATCGCGCGCCACACCAGCGTGTGAAAGGGCATCTGTTCTATTCGGAGTAATACCAATTTCAAGGCATGCATCGCTTTCAATATTCAATGCAACGGCTGCAGGAGTTCCCACTTCTGTTTCTTCTGGAAGAATAAGAATCCCGTCGTGCGAAGGGCCCAGACCTAGTTCGTCTTCTGCGCAGATCATACCTATTGATTCTGCTCCGCGAATTTTACTTTTCTTAATAGTGAAGGCCTCGCCAGATGAAGGATACAACGTGGTTCCAACGGTAGCCACTAAAACTTTTTGTCCGGCTGCAACATTCGGTGCACCGCAAACAATTTGCACGGGTTCACCTTCACCAAGATTCACTTTCGTGATAGACAAACGATCTGCATCGGGATGCTTTGCGCATTCGAGTACATGTCCGACTACCACGCCTTTTAATCCGCCTGGAATTTTCTCAACGCTTTCTACACCTTCTACTTCTAGTCCGGTTCTGGTAAGGGTTGCAGCAACTAGGTCGTGAGACGGAAGTGGTTGCACCAATTGAGAAAGCAGTTTATAAGAGATTTTCATATTCGCGAATTAGACTGCAAAAATAAAGACAAACGCGGGGGGAAGGGCTTAGAATTTTCTTACTTTTGCTCCTCTTCAAAAACGGGATGTAGCTCAGTTGGTAGAGTACACGTCTGGGGGGCGTGTGGTCGCAGGTTCAAGTCCTGTCATCCCGACTAAAAACTCCTTGTAACCCTTGAAAA
>JBILTF010000074.1:0-11593 GCA_044371675.1 Flavobacteriales bacterium | reverse complement strand
CCAGGCGAGCGCGCTAAAGTAGCCGTTGAAAGTTACGATGATCGTATTGATCCAGTAGGTGCATGCGTAGGTATGAAAGGTTCACGTATTCACGGAATTGTTCGTGAGCTGCGCAACGAAAACATCGACGTTATTCATTACACGACAAATGAGAATTTATTGATTGCTCGTGCTTTAGCACCAGCGAAAATTTCAAGTATTAGTATCGATAAGGACAATGCAAAAGCAGATGTGTTCTTGAAACCCGATCAAGTGTCTTTGGCAATTGGTAAGGGTGGACATAACATTCGTCTTGCAGGAAGATTGTGTGGATATGAATTAGATGTTTATCGCGAAACTGATGTTGACATCGACGATGTGGATTTGGAAGAATTCTCAGACGAAATCGACAGCTGGATTATCGATGAATTGAAATCGATAGGTTGCGATACCGCTCGTTCAGTTCTCGAGATTCCGAAAGAAGATTTGGTGAAGCGTACAGATTTAGAAGAAGAGACCATTGATGAGGTGTTGAGTATATTGAAATCTGAGTTCGAATAGTTCGTTTCGGTTTTCAAAAAGTGCTCGGGCACATTTTCAATGTGTTAAATAGTTTTTATAAGGAACGGGAAAAGATTTATGTCAGAAACAAAAGGACCACAACGCTTAGGTAAGGCCGCTACTAACTTGAATGTTAGTAAGGATACCATTATTGAATTCCTTAAGAAAAAAGGGGTTAAAGTGGATAATAATCCAATGGCGAAAATTGAGGCTGAAGTATACGATATGCTTAGTGCTGAATTTTCTACGGACCAAAAAGCGAAAGAGTTTGTTCAAGCCGCAGCAACGAAATTACGCGAATCTCGCGAGTCGTTGAGTATCTCGGACAATAAAAAGAGAAAAGACGAGGAGAATGAAGAATTGTCAGACATTGATCTGGCGAAATTCAAAAGACCAGAAGCTGAGGTAGAAAAACCAAAGTCGAAGGTTAAGTCTGCAGAAGAGCCGGTTGCTTCGAAGGTTGAAAAACCAGTAAAAAAAGAAGAAGCGAAAGCGCGAGTAGAAATTCTGTCGCCAGTTGTTGAAAGCAAGCCTGAAGCTCAGCTCGAAGAGCGAACCAACGAAGTTAAAGTGGTGGGTATGATTGATCTTTCAGCTTTGGAGAAACCGAAGCGTGGAAAGAAAACAGCTGAACCGAAGAAGGAAGAATCTAAAAAGGGAAAGAAAGAAGATTCTAAAGTACAAGCCCCGGTTGAACAACCAGAGCCAGCTCCAGAGCCTGTGGTTGAAAAACCAGAGGTTGTTGAAAAGGAAGTAATTCGCGTGAATGTAGAGAAGTTGGCCGGCCCGAAATTGATGGGTAAGATCATTCTTCCAACAACTCCAGAAAAGAAATCACCTGCGGCTGCGGCAGCAGAGAATAAAGAGAAACGCAAGCGTAAGCGCATTTCGAAAGTAGATATTGGTCGCCAACAAGAAATAGATAAGAAAAACGCGAACAAGCCTACTCGCACGCCTTATGTGGCTCAGGCGAAAGCTGCTCCAACAGAGACGGATATTCAAAATCAGATTAAAGAAACCCTTGCACGTCTTGGTGTTGGTGGAAAATCAAAATCTTCAAAGAACAGAAGAGATAAGCGTTCTCAAGTAGCTCGTCGTAGCGAACAAGAAGCGGCACGCATGCTTGAAGAGAATGCGGTGTTGAAATTAACCGAGTTCGTAACAGTAAGCGAGTTGGCTACTTTAATGTCACGCAACGCTACTGAGATTATTGCAGCATGTATGCAGTTAGGAATTTTCGCGTCCATTAACCAACGTTTAGATGCTGAAACCATTGCAATCGTTGCAGAAGATTTCGGATATCAAGTTGAATTTGTAGGAGCTGAAGTTACTGATGCGATTACGGAAGAAGTAGACAACGAAGATGATTTTGAATCTCGCCCTCCGGTAATTACTGTAATGGGACACGTTGACCACGGTAAAACTTCGCTTCTCGATTACATTCGTAAAGCAGATGTGTTGTCTGGTGAAGCTGGTGGAATTACGCAGCACATTGGTGCGTATACCGTTACCCTTCCAACAGGAAAGAAAATAACATTCTTGGATACTCCAGGTCACGAGGCATTCACCGCTATGCGTGCTCGTGGAGCTCAAGTTACAGACCTAGCGATTATTGTAATTGCAGCAGACGACAGCGTAATGCCTCAAACAAAGGAGGCAATTAGTCACGCTCAAGCGGCTGGTGTTCCAATGATTTTCGCATTCAATAAAATGGATAAGCCAGATGCCAATGCAGAACGTTTGAGAGAGCAACTTTCTCAAATGAATATCTTGGTGGAAGAGTGGGGTGGTAAGTTTCAAACGCAAGAAATTGCGGCTAAAAAAGGAATGAACATCGACAAGCTTCTTGAAAAAGTATTGCTTGAAGCTGAAATGCTAGATCTAAAAGCGAACCCGAAGAAACGCGCGATTGGTACGATCATCGAATCATCCTTAGATAAAGGACGTGGTTTCGTTGCAACCCTTTTGGTTGAAGCGGGAACACTTCGTGTTGGAGACCCTATCCTTGCAGGACAATTCAGCGGTAGAGTTCGTGCTATGTTTAACGAACGCGGCGGTAAGGTTGAAGAGGCCGGACCGGCAACGCCAGTTTCAATCTTAGGATTTGAAGGCGCTCCGAATGCGGGTGATCGTTTCAACGTATTGGCAGATGAGCGTGAAGCGCGCGAGATTGCAACGAAGCGTCAACAGCTTCAACGCGAACAAAGTGTTCGTACGAAGAAGCACTTGACCATCGAAGAAATAGGTCGTCGTATTGCTCTTGGAGATTTCAAAGAATTGAACTTGATTGTAAAAGGAGACGTAGACGGTTCGGTAGAGGCGTTAGTAGACTCTTTGCAAAAATTAAGTACAGAGAAGATACAAGTAAGTATTATTCACAAGGGGGTTGGACAAATCTCCGAGTCAGACGTATTGTTGGCGTCGGCTTCCGATGCGATTATCGTTGGTTTCCAAGTGCGTCCAAGTCAGAGCGCTCGTAAGATCGCAGAGAACGAAGAAATACAAATTAAACTTTACTCCATTATCTACAAGGCCATCGAAGAAATTAAAGAAGCCATGGAAGGTATGTTGTCTGCGCGCATCGAAGAGCAAGTCATTGGTACTGCGGAAATTCGTGAAGTGTTCAAGATTACCAAGGTTGGAACCATTGCTGGTTGCTTCATGTTAGAGGGTAAGGTTGGTCGCAACAGCCGAGTGCGCGTAATTCGCGACGGAATTGTTGTCTTCACAGGACTCCTCGGATCTTTGAAACGTTTCAAAGACGATGTGAAGGAAGTGGTGAAAGGATACGAATGCGGATTGAACATAGATAAATTCAACGACATCAAAGAAGGTGACTTAATAGAAGCCTTCGAAGAAGTTGAAGTGAAGCAAACATTATAAAAATGAAGAGAGCCAAGAAGCTCTCTTTTTTATTCGGAATTAATAGAAATATACAATGGCAAAAATTAGCAACAAAGCGCCGAAGAACGCAGATGTAGTCGTAACTCTTTTCGATAAAAAAGAAGTTAAGAAATTGAAGCTTGAAAAAGCTCAGTTGACTTATTTAGAAAGCGAAATCAACTTGAATCGCAATACCGTGTTAATGCCTTCATTAACTGAAAAGCATTTTTTTGTTACTGTTGAAGGAACTTGGAACGCAGATGCCAAAGAGTCCATGCGAAAGACAGGTGTTGACATTCAGGCTATGGTGAATAAGACCAATCTTGAGTCGTTGCACATTGTGAATCAAAGTACATTCGAGAAAGCTGCTTGGTATTTGGCTGAAGGAGCTGCATTAAGCAATTACCAATTCTTGAAGTATTTCAAGGAAAAAGCAAACAAGAAAAATACACTTTCAAAAATCTTTGTTACTGACGCAACAATTACTGAAGCAGAATGGACAGAGCTTCACAACATTGTTGAAGCAACAGAATTGGCACGCAGACTCATTAACGAGCCGGTGTCTTATTTAACCGCAACTCAGTTTTCTGCCGAGATGAATAAGGCTGGAAAGGAAGCAGGATTCAAGACGCAGATTTTAGATAAAAAGCAAATTGAAGCTCTGAAAATGGGTGGGTTGTTAGGTGTGAACAAAGGAAGCATTGATCCTCCGACGTTCACAGTTATGGAATACAAGCCCAAGAATGCGAAGAACAAGAAGCCAATTGTTTTGGTTGGAAAAGGTGTGGTGTTCGATACAGGCGGTTTAAGCTTGAAGCCTACTCCTGGTTCAATGGATGAAATGAAATGCGATATGGCAGGTGGTGCAGCAGTAGTAGGAGCAATCTACGCTATTGCAGCAAATAAACTTCCTGTGCATGTTGTAGCGCTTGTTCCAGCAACAGACAATCGCCCTGGAGGAAATGCAGTTTGTCCGCAAGACGTTTTAACAATCAGCGACGGAACAACCGTTGAAGTATTGAACACCGATGCGGAAGGAAGATTGATCTTAGCAGATGCGTTGGTTTACGCGAAGAAATTCAAACCTGAATTGGTAATTGATTTAGCAACATTGACTGGTGCTGCAGTACGTTCAATTGGAACTTACGCTAGCGCTGTTATGGCTACTGCTGATCAGAAGGTGGTAAATAATTTAATGGACAGTGGATTTGAAGTTTGGGAAAGACTCATTCAATTCCCAATGTGGAAGGAATACGGCGAAGAAATGAAGAGTGATGTAGCTGATTTGAAGAATTTAGGAGGTCCATTTGCTGGGCAAATCTCGGCTGCGAAATTCTTAGAGCACTTCACAGATTATCCATGGATTCACATTGACATTGCTGGACCAGCCTACCAAAACAAGGTAGATGCTTACCGCACGAAAGGTGGAGTAGGTGTAGGAGTGCGTTTGTTGTACGATTTCATTAAAAAGAATTACGCTAACTAAACCGAACAACCGAACGGTTTTAAAAACCATTGAATAATGGAAAAAGTTAAAGTTGGAATTAGTTGTGGCGACATGAATGGTGTTGGGCTTGAAACCGTGATTAAGGTTTTTTGCGATACGCGAATGCTCGAGCATATTGTGCCTGTTATCTATTCGCATGCTGAAATAATTAAGCAAACGAAGCGCATAGGTGGTATGGAAGAATTCACCTACCAAAATGCAACAACAGCTGAAGAAGCGGTTGCCAAAAAAGTGAATTTAGTGAATTGCTGGAAGGATTTTAAAGGAGATATTGAATGGGGGAGGCCAACTGCCGTAGGTGGTGAAATGGCGCGCAGAAGTTTAGAAATGGCGGCAAGTGATTTAGCATCGAATAAAATAGACGTGCTGGTTACAGCGCCTTTCAACAAAGACAACGTTCAGAATGCAGAGTTTAATTTCCCTGGACACACAGAATATTTGGCTAAAATGGCTGGGACTGAGAAGGTGTTAATGTTCTTAGTAAGCCCTGCTCTGAAGATTGGGATTGTAACTGGACACGTTCCCTTGAAAGAGGTAAGCGCAAGTATAACGAAGGAGAAAATTGTAGAGAAGCTTATGCTGATGCGTGAGAGTCTTGAACGTGATTTCGGAATCGCAACTCCACGCATTGCTGTTCTTGGATTGAATCCACACGCTGGAGACAACGGATTAATTGGAACGGAAGAAAAAGAAATTATTCTTCCAGTTGTTCGTGAACAAACGGAAAAAGGATTTCATGTATACGGACCTTTTGGTGCCGATGGTTTTTTTGGGTCAGGTGGTTACAAACACTTCGATGCGGTATTAGCTATGTATCACGATCAGGGATTGGCGCCGTTTAAAGCACTGGCTTTTGATAGTGGTGTGAACTTCACAGCAGGACTTCCTATCGTAAGAACTTCTCCCGATCATGGCGTTGCGTATGATTTAGCTGGAAAGGGAGCAGCGGATGAGTCTTCGTTACGTGCTGCTATTTTCACCGCGACGGATATCTTCCTGAAAAGAAAGGAATATCGTGCTTTTGCAACGAACCCTTTACAGAAGCAAGACATTAAAGAGAATAGAGAAGATCGTCGCGAATGAGAGTGAAGGTCTTGGTTATTGGACATACGCATGAATCTTACGTTAAGGAAGGAATTGCGCGTTACACCAAAAGACTTCCACATTACTGCACGTTCGAATATGTTGAATTGAAGGACATAGCAGCGAAAGGCCTAACCCCAGATATTCAAAAGAACAAAGAAGGGGAGCTTATTCTTAAGCAACTCAAAACTGAGGATTTTCTTTGCCTGTTAGACGAAAAAGGAAAGTCGTTCACCTCAGTTAATTTTTCAAAGCATATCGAAAAGAAACAATTAGCGGGAACCAAATCTTGGGTGTTGGTTATAGGCGGAGCGCATGGGTTTTCAGATGAAGTCTATGCACGAGCAAACGAGCAAGTGCGATTATCGGACATGACATTCCCTCATGACTTAGTTCGAATAATTTTAGTAGAGCAATTGTACAGAGCCTTCACTATTATTCGTGGTGAAGGGTACCATCATATTTAATTACGACAACTTCGAAAGCGCTGTTTCTAATGAAGCAATAGATTGGGTGACGTCTTCATGAGAAGCCGTTCCAACACTTAATCTATACCAGGTCGAATCATCTGAAGATCCAAATGCGCGGAAAGGAACAATGGCCACTTGCGCTTCATTCAAAATATACGAAGTAATATCTCCTGTGTTTTGGAGCACAGATCCATCAGCCGTTTTCTTTCCAATTAAATTAAATTGAACCGTAAGGTAAATAGCTGCTGCTGGAGGAATGGCACGAACCGCAAATCCTTTTTCACGCAAACTTTCGAATCCGTTGTAAATTCCTTTTAAGCGCGTTTGCAACTCTTCTTTGATCCACGTTAAATAGTTGTCGAGCAACGAAATGTTTTGCAAATATCTTCCTGCTGCAATCTGCTCTGGACGGGGCGCCCAGGCACCGACGTGTCCAAGAATACTTTTCATTTTATCTATGATAAATTCAGGGCCAAATCCCCATCCAACACGTACGCCAGTAGCTGCAAGTGATTTTGAAATGCCATCTACGAAGACGGTGTACTTTCTCATTTCCGGACGAAGAGTAACCGGATCGAAGTGTTGCGTTTCTCCGAATGTGAGCAACGAATAAATCTGATCGTACATCACGTACAACGGTTTTTCATTCTCACCGCGCTTCGCGTTTTCCTCCAACACCATGTCGCAAATACTTTCCAATTGAACTTTCGAAAATACTGTTCCAGTTGGGTTCAGAGGAGAGCACAGCGCCAACAAACAAGCCCCTTGAATATGTTCCCTCAACAAGTCTGCATTCGGCATGAAATTGTCTTCAGGCAAAGTTTCGACGAACACTTGGTGCGCGTGTGAAAGGTGTGTGTAGTGGTTGTTGTTCCAAGACGGAACGGGGAACACAACTTTATCTCCTGGATCTACAAGAGCTTGGAAGATGGCGTATATAATTGGACGTGCACCACCTGCTATTAAGATTTCTTCGGCAGAATAATCTAGTCCTTGCTTTTCTTCTAAAATCTGAGCTACAGCATTACGCAATTCAACCACTCCGTTTGCTACAGGATAGCTCGTTAGATCTTCGTTGTAACAGTCAATAATGAACTGCTTTAGTTCAACAGGGATAGGAAAAAATTTCGGATTGAAATCACCGATTGTGAAGTTGTGTATTTTTTCACCTTGAAAAATTCGGTCGCGAATTTCTCCGCTGAGTTTAATAATTTCAGAACCTATAAGATTCTCTGCCATTTGCGAAACTCGCATGTTTAACTTTTCTTGCTGAAGAGTAGAACTCATTTCTCTAAATTGTCTTTTGGTAATTAGTGGCGCAAAAATAGTCTTTTTTCTAGAAGAACAGCAACTGTTAACATTCGTGTAGCAATTCAAGAATGGTTCGAAAAGCTACGGCGCTATTGCCGTATTTATCGACATGGTCTTTTTGTAATCGGGGAGCATGTTCCGCGAAGTATGCATCTAACTCAGCTCTATTCGCTGCTGTGTATTGAACGGCATAGGTGACACCGTTTTCCTCTTCCCCATGAACGCGTAAAATGCGATTTTGAAGAAACTTACCCGTGCTCATGACATCGGGAATATGAATGTCCTTCATCCAGGTGATCCATTCTTCGTGAATTCCGGGGTCTACGCTAACTGTAACGTTGTATATTATTTTATTCATAGTCTTTTCTTGGGAACAAAGATGTGGAGTTTTTCAAAAAGAAGATTAGATTTGAAGAAAATTAATAATTATGCTAACGGGTTTCAAACACTTACACATTTTACTTCCTTATTTATTGTTACTTCTTCCTTTGTTGGCCATAGTGCTTTCATTGGTGAAAGAGAAGAACGAAACCGTTTCTGGTAAGCCAAGTAAATTGGTTTTGTTTACATTGATTTTTTCACATATTCAACTCTTAATTGGTTTGGTATTGTTGGCAATGAATTTTTCTGCAATTTCTGGAACGGGCGTAAACATCATGAAAGACGCTGCAGTTCGCATTAAGCTGATTGAACATCCGATTATGATGATCTTGGCTGTTGTGTTTATCACCATGGGATATTCAAAAGCGAAGCGTGCAACAAACGGTCGCGATCGCGCGAAGAAGATTGCAACTTTCTATGGATTGGGATTGTTGATTACCATTTTTGCTATGAGCTACATGGGGTATTGGTCGAAAATGGCATTCATGCATTGAGAATGAACAAGAAGATTATATACGTACTACTATACTCTTTGTTAGCTTTTGTTTTTTCGCTTTGTTTCGAAGCGTGTTCAGAGCAACCGAAAACGGAGGGTCCTGTTGATGCACAAGCCTTGTTCATCAAACGTTGTGCAACGTGTCATGGAAGTGAAGGAAACCTTCAATTGAGTGGAGCAAAAAACCTAACGGTGAGTCAGCTTTCGACGGAAGAAATTAAAAATCAGATTACACACGGAAAAGCAGGAATGCCACCTTTTGAGAGTATGTTAACGGTTCAAGAAATTGATGCGCTTACAGCATACTGCATGAAGTTGTCGGGAAGATAAAATGGCAAAACTAGAAGACACGAAGAAGCCCCAAGAGACCTGTGTGCTTGTTGGGATAGTGAATAAGCGACAGAATATAGATGTTCTGACAGAGTATCTCGACGAGTTGGCTTTTTTGGCAACTACAGCAGACGCGTACTGCGTTAAGCGCTATTGGCAGAATCTTGATCATCCAGACAATAGAACCTTCGTGGGTTCTGGAAAGATTGAAGAGATTAAAATCTTTGTTTTCGAGAATGAAGTGGACATGGTCATCTTCGACGATGAACTTTCTCCTTCTCAATTGCGTAACCTAGAGAACTTGTTCAACGACGATGATCACAAGGTGAAGATTTTAGATCGAAACAATTTGATTCTCGATATTTTCGCTGCACGCGCACAAACCGCTCATGCGAAAGTTCAAGTTGAATTAGCACAGTATCAATATTTACTTCCGCGCTTAACGCGCCTTTGGACGCACTTGGAAAGACAGAAGGGTGGAATTGGAATGCGCGGTCCGGGTGAGCTTCAAATCGAAACAGACCGAAGAATTATTCGTGATCGAATTGCCAAATTGAAAGAAGATTTAAAAGTCATAGACCGTCAGAAAACAACGCAACGCGGAAATCGCGGGGCCATGGTTCGTGTGGCGCTAGTTGGATATACAAACGCAGGGAAGTCGACCATCATGAACATGATGAGCAAGAGCGAAGTGTTGGCAGAGAATAAATTATTTGCAACCTTAGATACCACAGTTCGAAAAGTAGTTGTGAAGAATTTGCCACTGTTGTTAAGTGACACAGTTGGTTTCATTCGAAAACTTCCTCACCAATTGATTGAATCTTTCAAGAGCACGTTAGATGAAGTTCGCGAAGCGGATTTGTTGGTGCACATTGTAGATATTTCTCATCCGCAATTTGAAGATCATTACAAGGTGGTTATGGAAACACTGCAAGAGATTGGAGCTGGAGATAAGCCTATGATTCTTGCTTTTAATAAAATAGATGCTTATTCATTTATTGAAAAAGAGGAAGACGACTTAACACCTAAGACCGTTGAGAATTATTCGCTTGAAGAATTGGAAGAATCTTGGATGTCGCGCATGGGCTCGGAAGATGTTGTGTTCATGAGTGCTGCTAAGAAAATTCATGTGGAAGAATTTCGTGAAATTTTATACAATCGCGCACGCGAAATTCACATCGTTCGTTTTCCATACAACGACTTTCTTTTCGAGGATTTTAGTGAATAATTCCATAAATACTGAGGCCTAAGTATACGAGGTAAAGCACAATACTTTTCTTCAGTCCGCGTGTCCAATAGGTGTATATTGAAATTGAATTAACCGCAAGGAAGTAGTACCAATTGCTTTCGATATATAAAATTTGCAAAGCTGTTCCGGCAAGCGCAAAGGCCAAAACAAATCCGTCTAGTTGTGGCAAAGCTGAATTTCTTTTTTTCAATACCAGAAAAAACAATTGCCACAAAACAATTGCTCCGAGTAGGAAGAGCAGATGATGTGTGATTTTCCATTCAGGATGCTGAAAAGCGGCGGTTACGTTTATCCAACCGTACACTGCGAAGCCAACATAGAACAGTTGCAGCCAACTCTCTCCTTGCAGGTTGGCTTTTCGACATAAATAAAAATAGATTAAGCTTCCGAGAATGGCTAAAGGCCAACACCACGCCGATTCTAGAAGATAGAGAACGGTGTATGCAAGACTTGATAGTATGGCTAGAATTTCCAAAGCTTATCGCTTACTAAGAATATTCGTCGTTGAAAATCCTTCAACCAAAGGAATAGCAATCGCTTTTCCACCGGAAGCTTTCACTTCCTTCGAACCTACCATGTATGTCTTATTTGATTCGTTGGTTTCTTCAGGATTGTAATCACCGCCTTTCACTAAAATATCGGGCTGAATAGCAAGAATAAGTTCAAGAGGAGTGTGGTCAGAAAACACGATTGCGGCATCTACACAGCGAAGTGCTTCAAGCACGCGTACACGGGCCCATTCGGGATTGATAGGGCGTTCAGGGCCTTTGTTCAAGCTACGCACAGAAGCGTCGCTGTTAACGCCTATAATGAGCCTAGTGCCTGATGCAGCAGCCTGCTCAAGATAGGTCACATGCCCAACATGTAAAATATCGAAAACTCCATTGGTAAAAACAATGGAGTCCCCAGCCTCACGCCACGCGTTAATTTGTTGAAGTAGTTTTTCCATGTTTGATGCGATAAGATACAATGAAGAAACCAACTAGACCAGATCCAATTTCCATAAGCGTTCTTGTAGACCAAGAAACGGTTGCGAAGGTTAATCCTAAAAGTGAAGTAGATGCATTCCCTTCATCGGCGTATCCTAAAACAATAAAGCCAATGATAGTTATTGAGTGAAATGCTCCCAATCCGCCTGGCGTTGGCGCTAACATGGCCAAGCTTGCGCAAATCAGAAGAAAAATAGATTCGTTCAGTCCCATGTGCTCGCAGCCTGGAACGGCTAGCAAGTTGAACCATGTCATAAACAACCATGCCGTCCAAATTCCAATGGTTAAAAGAATAAAAGTGAATTTGCCTTCAATTTTTCCAACACTTAAAAAAGCTCTCCATGTTCCGCGAAT
>JBILTF010000073.1:0-11615 GCA_044371675.1 Flavobacteriales bacterium | reverse complement strand
GGAAAGAGCGAAGCGCAAGAGAATCTGAGAAGAACAACCATCGTGGCTCCTATTTCTGGAACTGTTACAGCCCTTGCGAAAGAGCTCGGTGAAACCGTTCTAGGAAACAACATGATGAGCGGCGATGTGATCATGAAAGTTTCCGTTTTGAATGAAATGGAAATAGACTTGGAAGTCAACGAGACAGACATTGTTCACGTTCAAGTTGGAGATACCGCAGATGTTGAAATAGACGCCTTCAGCGATCAAACGTTCAAAGGTGTTGTAACCGAAGTGGGCTATTCCGCTTTGAACGCTGGACAAGGCCTTGCCGCAAGCACAGAGCAGGTAACAAACTTCTCGGTGAAAGTGAAAATTGTGAAAGAGTCATATGCAGGGGTAAATGGAAATTCAGAAAACAATTCTCCCTTTAAGCCGGGTATGAGCGCTACCGTGAAAATTCACACAGACGAAGCCGGCCATGCTTTAGCAGTGCCAACGGCTTCCGTGACAACACGCGCAGATTCGCTTCAAAATAATATTTCATTAACCGTTGTCTTCTTGAAGAAAGCAGACAACACTGTTGAAATGAAACAGGTGGTTACCGGAATTCAAGACGGGACGTTTATTCAAATTACCAGCGGTTTGAATGAAGGAGAAGAAATTGTTTCGGGTCCGTATGAACTCTTATCGAAAGATCTTGAGAACGGAGACGCGATTAAGCTAGAGGAGAAGAAATAATGTATTTGTGTCTGGAAACCGCTACGCGGAATTGCAGTGTCGCGCTTATAAAAGACAACGTTCTCGTTGATCTTTTCGAACGCGAAGCAACTGAATTCGTTCACGCAGAAGCGCTACATCAAATGATGAAAGATTTATTAGATCGCAACAATTTGAAGCCTTCTGATTTAAATGGAATTGCAGTTGGAATTGGCCCTGGTTCATACACCGGTTTACGCATTGGAGTGACCGCCGCCAAAGGTTTAGCATATGCTTTAAACATAGGTTTGGTTACTATAACAACTGGAGAACTATTGGTGAATTCAGCAGGAAATTATTCTGAAGGTACTCCTGTAGCACTAATCGATGCGCGCAGAAACGATGCCTATGTTTATTCAAATGGAAGTTGGTCGTTCGCTACGCTGAATGAAGAATGGCGAGCTAATCTCGGAATTGAAAAAGCAATTTTTGTTGGAGATGCTGCGTTTAAAGTAAACGATTTTATGTGGAAGGAAGATCAAGTGAAAGCCATTTCTCCAAGTGCGCAGCATTTTATAGGACTACTTCCCAATTCTTCTGCTAAATTTGAAGAATACATGGCGCAAATTGAACCTTTCTACATGAAAGAATTTGTTCCAACCGAATCGAAAAAAATATCTTGAATGGATAAATTGAAAAAGCTCATTGCCGGAATTTTATTCTTCGGACTTTTATTCGTCCCTATGCACTCCTGCACAGATCGAAGCCAAATGTTGAACGAAGTCGCATTCTCTATCAACGTTAATATATTTGAACCCGCTTTTTTTGACCTTACTGTTCCAACCGGTTGGATTTACTACAATTACAATACGGTAGATCTAATTGTCTATCGAAATGACATCGATGTGTTTTCTGTCTTCGACGCCCGAAGTACGCACAATCCCGACAATCCGTGCTATGTGAAGGTGAATTCAGACAACGTAACCATTTCAGACACCTGCTCAGGAAGCAAGTGGTTACTCTCTGACGGAAGTTTAATCAACGGACCAGCGCAATACAATTTGTTGCAATACAACGCCGACTTCAATTCGGTTACCGGATATCTTCATTTGTATAATTAATTGTTTTATGAAAATTGAACACATCGGAATTGCAGTGAAAGACATCGCAGCCTCGAACGAAATTTTTTCTGTTCTTCTCGGCATGAAGCCCTACAAAGAAGAACGTGTAGAATCGGAAAACGTCATCACTTCGTTCTTTCAAGTAGGTGATTCAAAAATAGAATTGGTTCAAGCCACTTCTCCAGATAGCGCCATTGCAAAATTTCTCGAAAAGAACAAGGAAGGAATGCACCACATTGCCTTCGAAGTTCAAGATATTTATGCTGAAATAGAACGCTTGAAATCCGAGGGTTTCACCATGATTCACGAAGCCCCGAAAGAAGGCGCAGACAACAAGCTCATTGCCTTTCTTCACCCGAAAAGTAGCAATTCAGTTTTAGTGGAATTGTGTCAAGAACGCGTGTAAAAAAAATGTATCTTCGCCTCACTTCAAATTAAGATTATGATTTCGTTTCAACGTGCAAACATTATTTTAGGTTGGTTCATGTTTATGGCAGCAACCGCTGTGTACATGATGACCCTCGAACCAACAATGCCTTTCTGGGATTGTGGTGAGTTTATCGCTTCAGCATACAAACTAGAAGTAGGACACCCTCCGGGAGCGCCTTTGTTCATGCTTATTGCACGTTTGTTCTCTGCATTCGTTGGAGTAGAGAATGTTCCATACGCGATCAACTCACTTTCAGCCGTTTCTTCCGGAGCAACCATCATGTTCCTTTTCTGGACCATCACGCACCTCGCGAAGAAAATGGTTGACAAAGACGGAGACCAAAGCGACAACAAGAACCTAATCATTTTCGCAGCCGGATTAATCGGAGGATTTGCCTACGCGTTCAGCGATACGTTTTGGTTCAGTGCAGTAGAAGGTGAGGTATACGCTATGTCTTCGTTGTTCACAGCCGTAGTATTCTGGGCAATTTTGAAATGGGAAAGTGAGGCAGATGAGCCAAGCAATTTGCGTTGGATTATCTTAATTGCTTACCTCATGGGATTGTCTATCGGTGTTCACTTATTGAACTTGTTGGCTATTCCTGCGATTTGTTTCGTTTACTACTTCAAAAAATATCCATTCTCATGGAAGGGAGTTGCAATCACTTCGGGTGTTGCGCTTGGATTGTTATTCTTAATGCAAACCGTTATTCTCATTTGGTCTATTCAAATTGCAGCTTGGTTTGAGCGATTCTTTACCAACACGCTTGGAATGCCTTTCAACACAGGGGTTTTCTTTTACGGCTTAATTTTAATTGGCGGATTGGTTTCATTGATTATTAATTCGAAGAAACGCGGATGGGTAGCTGTAAATACACTTACATGGAGCATTGCTGTTGCGCTTATTGGTTACACCACATTCGCTACCATCGTAATTCGTTCACAGGCAGATACGCCAATGAACGAAAATAAACCGAACAACTTCTTCGCTTTGGTATCATACATGAATCGTGAGCAGTATGGTGATCGTCCACTTCTTCGCGGACAGTATTTCAACACCCCTCAAGTAAGAAATAAACCTTATACAGATGGAAATGAAGTGTTCGTGAAATCATACAGCGTGCGTGAGGACAGCAACAAAAACAAGTTGGTTATTTCCTTCAAGAATAGATTCGAGGCAGAGCAATACATTTCCAACAACACCGATCAGAAATTAATGGTGAAGGAAGAGTATTTAGAAACAGGCGAGAAGAAGGCTACTGAACCTAACTATGCGCAAACACACGTGTTCCCCCGCATGTATAGCAGTCAAGGAAGCCACATTCAACAATATAAAATTTGGGCAGAATTGAAAGACCTCAAGCGTACACCAACTTTCGGTGAGAACATGGGCTACTTCTTCAGCTACCAAGTCAATTGGATGTACTGGCGCTACTTCATGTGGAACTTCGCAGGTAAACAAAACGACACCCAAGGTCACGGAGATTTCGTAGATGGAAACTGGAAGACAGGTATCGGTTTCTACGATGAAGCCCGTCTTGGAAATCAAGAGTTTGTTCCAGAATTATCGAAGAACAGCAAGGCGAACAATTCGTACTACATGATTCCCCTTTTAATTGGTTTACTCGGATTGGTATATCAATTACTTCGTCACAGAAGCGACTTCATTGTAGTCGGACTTCTGTTCGTGTTAACAGGATTCGCTATTGTGGTATACTTGAACCAAACTCCGCTTCAGCCGCGTGAACGCGACTATGCCTATGCAGGATCGTTCTATGCGTTTGCCATATGGATTGGCTTGGGTGTAACCGCCATTTATTTCTGGTTGAAGTTGGTGTTAAAGAAGATTCCTTCAACAGCAATTGCAGGATTGGCTTTCGGGCTTACTCTTGTTGCGCCAATTTTAATGGCTGCGCAAGGTTGGGATGATCACGATCGTTCAGACCGCAGAACAGGAATCGACATGGCGAAGAACTATCTCAATTCACTTCAACCCAACGCCATCATCTTCACCAACGGAGACAACGATACATTTCCATTGTGGTATGCACAAGAAGTGGAAGGCGTTCGTACCGATGTTCGTGTAGTGAACCTTTCATTATTGAATACCGATTGGTACATCGATCAAATGAAACGCCGTCAATACGAAAGTGCTCCTGTGCCTTTCTCTATCCCTGAATTTAAATACCGTCAAGGTACTCGCGATCTTATTGTTCTAAATTCAGACAGTGCTCTAACGCCTTTGGAAGAAGCCCTTTCATATTGCTTAGACGATTCGAAAATTCAAGACTTCGGATACAAGAAATTCAGCGTTATGCCGAACTACCAATTCTCTTACGCAGTGTCGAAAGAGAACCAAGCGAAGTTCAGTCAATATGTTGGAGCGAACGATTCATTGGTTAGCACCATGAGTTTTGCATTAATGGATGACGACGGTGAGAACCCACGTCAGTTCATTACAAAAGCCCAATTGATGGTTATGGACCTAATCGTTCACAACAACTGGGAACGCCCAATCTACTTCGCAGTAACCACCGGTTCTGAAGCATACATGGGTCTTGAGCCATACTTCCAATTGGAAGGATTGGCATATCGTTTAACACCAATCTTTCACGCAGATTACGATCGCGACAACATGACCGGTGGTGTAGTTTCTGAGTTGATGTACGACAACGTAATGAATAAATTCCTTTGGGGAAATATCGATACGAAAGACATTTATCTCGACGAAAACAACCGTCGCATGGTAACCAACTTGCGTATGCAAATGAACAACCTTGCAGAGCAGTTCATCATTGAAAATAAAATGGACAAGGCAGTTGCTGTGTTGAACAAGTCAATCAATTCACTTCCTGAAAAGAATGCACCTTACGATCAACCACAAATCATGTGGCAAACAGCAGAGTTATTATTCAAAGCCGGAGACATACAAACGGCTACGAAATTGGCAGAGCGCGTATTCGAATTGAACAACCAAATGCTCGATTATTATGAATCGCTTACCAAAGCAGAGCAGAAATCCATAGAGCGTAAAATGCAAATGAGTGCATTTGTGAACGAAGAACTTGTGAAGGACATGGAAGCATTTACTCCAGATTCAGAGGCCGCGAAGAACATGCGTGCAGCTCATGAAGTTGCGTTAGACAATGTTGGACTATTAGAATTGATGAAAGAAGAGCGTGGTAAGAAAGAAGCGATGGAGGCGCAAATGGCGTTGAGAGATTCTTTAATCAAGGTAATGGGACAAGCGAAATTCGACTCGTTGTCGAAGGTGAAAAGAAGTCAAGGTAAATTCTAAAATGAAATGAAGGAATTCCTTCGATTCATTAATAAAACAATAACAACAAAGCGTTTAACAAACGCTTTGCTTGTTTATATAGGTTTTTATTTTTCGCGAATTTTTAAATCGTCGAAGCCTTGGGGAATGCCAATTTCGCTGAGCATTGAGCCAACAACTGCATGTAATCTAGGATGTCCTGAATGTCCATCTGGATTAAAACAATTCTCAAGAGATACAGGAAATTTAAAAGCGGAAAATTTCAATCGTTGGCTCGATCAACTGGCTCCAACGCTCAGCTATCTGAACTTTTATTTTCAAGGAGAGCCCTTCATTCATAACGATATTTTATTGTTTATATCGAAGGCTTCTCAAGCGGGTATTTATACTTCCACTTCAACGAATGCACATTTCATTACAGAAAAAAAAGCTGAAGAAATTGTGCACTCTGGTCTCGATCGAATTCTTATTTCTATTGACGGAACTACTCAAGAAGTCTACGAGCAATACCGCATACACGGGTCGTTACAGAAAGTTTTAGACGGGACGAAACATTTAGTTGAAGCAAGAAAAAACCTAAAGTCTAAGACACCTCACATTATTTTTCAGTTCTTGGTGGTTCGTCCGAACGAACACCAAATTGAAGACGCAAAGCAATTAGCGAATGAATACAAAGTCGATGAAATTCGATTTAAAACAGCGCAAGTGTATGACTATGAACACGGCAACCCACTCGTTCCAACCATAGAAAAATACAGCCGATACAAGCGTCACGCGAATGGAAAGTTCACAGTGAAATCTTCCCTTGACAATCATTGCTGGCGCATGTGGAGTGGGGCAGTGGTAACCTGGGATGGAAAGGTTGTTCCGTGTTGTTTCGACAAAGACGCAACCCACGAAATGGGCAATCTTTCGAAGGAAGATTTTAATTCTATTTGGAAGGGTAAAGCGTATACTACGTTTCGCAAACAACTCTTAAAAGGAAGAAAGGAAATAGATATCTGTAAGAACTGTTCCGAAGGAACAAAAGTTTGGGCCTAGTCTTTTTGAATCAGTGTAACCGCATAAGCGTTCACGCCTTCTTCTCTTCCAACAAATCCCATCTTCTCTGAAGTGGTAGCCTTAATGCTCACATCTTCTTCTTCAATTTCACAAATGGAAGAAATTACTTTCTTCATTTCAGGAACGAAAGACATGATTTTCGGACGTTCCATGCATAGCGTAGAATCTATGTTCCCCACTTTCCATCCATCGTCTTTCAGAACTTGAATGGTTCGTTGAAGAAGAATTTTTGAATCGATATTCTTGAACTCAGAAGAAGTATCCGGAAAATAAAATCCAATATCACGCTTGCCCGCAGCACCTAATAATGCATCACAAATGGCATGTAAAAGAACATCTGCATCGCTATGTCCCAAAGCACCTTTTTCATGGGGAATTTGAACTCCGCCTAACCACAATTCGCGGTTCTCAGTTAATTGATGGACGTCGTATCCAAATCCTACGCGAATCTTCATTATTCTACAGGATCAGAAACTCTAGCGTTAGCACCTACACTGAAGCGAAGGCTGAAACGCAAGGTATTCGCTAGCGGATTCTGTTGAGTGGTACTTACCAAATAACTCATGTCAATGGTTAACACTTGGTAATGCAGTCCTGCGCCAAACGTGATAAACTGACGATTTCCTTTGGTGTAATGCTCATGAAAATAACCCAAGCGAATGGCGAACTGTTGGGCGAAGTCGTACTCAAAGCCTGTAGCAATATTGTACTCGCGAAGTTCTTCGCGGAACTTGCTTCCAGGGACAATAGACATGGTTTCCGGATCATACATTCCAGGAGCATCGTAGAAAGATTGAATCATTCCCGTTGCAGTTCCTACCTCAGGATTGTAACCTGAAATAATTGTGTCACCTCCGTTGTTATAGATAGGTGGTGATGGAACTAGAAGCTTGTTTAAATCAAACAAAAAAGTAAGCTTGTTGTAGTCATCGAGATTTGTAGAGATAGCCGTTCCCAATCTCATATTGGTTGGAATGAAATCGCGATTATCTGAATTGGTGTAACTCATTTTCGCTCCAATGTTCGAAATGTTTAATCCCCAATTTAATTGAGATTTACGTCCAGCAATTTTAATCTTATTGTTGGTGTAGAAGGTTGAAATATCTACAGCAACTGATTGCCCAGGGCGACTTTCAGCGCCTTGTAAATTGGTGCGTCCAGTTAAGTTTGAATTAATATATCGAAGTGCAATTCCTCCGGAGAATCTTTTCGAAAGCTTTTGTGAGTACGCCAAGTCTAATGCGAATTCTGCAGGACGGAAATCCATAATGTTCATTCCGACTTCGTCGGTGAAGGTGATATTTCCCAATGTGAAATAGCGAAGAGATCCACCAATAGCTTGAGTCTTACTTAATTTTTTTATTGCGCTTAAATAGGTTAAGCTCATATCGTTTACAAGTGCTCGTAACCAAGGAGAGTAGGAAACACTAACGTCTAAATCATTTTCCGAAAATGCCATTTTAGATGGATTCCAATGAATGCTACTAGCGTCCGGATCAAGCGCTACTCCTGCATCTCCAAGCGCACCGCTGCGTGAGTCAGGTGCAATGGTTAGAAATGGAACCGCTGTGGTAATGGTATTAATGGTGGCTTGACGACCATTTAACTCATTCGGATTCGTAAGTTGAGCCAGGGAAGCTTGGGTAAAAAATACCAATGCTGCTACTATACTACTTATTTTAAAAATACTTTTCATGCGTGGTGCAAATTTAACATACATATACCCTTCAACACATTATTTTAAAATTACCAATTTTTGAAACGATTCAGCGCGCTGGCCTTTTTCATTTCGAAGTTCTAGTTTGTAGATATACGTTCCCTTACCAATGGCATTTCCGAAGTCGTCTTTTCCATCCCATGGAATGTCCTGACCTCTGAAGCCTGTTGCGTAGAAAGACGATTCAATGGTCTTCACCAATTTTCCACTTACCGTGAAAATCTGAACACGTGCATCGAGCTGCTGGCAGGCTTGATTGTGCTCGTAGATGAAGCTGGTATTCGTGGTAAACGGATTCGGATAATTCAGCAAGTGACTTAGCGCAACTTTGGAATCCTCTTCCACACGGAATTGAATGGTCTCCTCATTGCTATTGTTGAAGACATCCCAGGCCTTTACGGTTAGTGTGTGATCGCCAAGAGAAAGTGAGCTTAAGGGATAACGAACTTCACCGCTTGTATAAGTGTCTAAATCAGATTCGTAGAAATCATTCAGAACAATTGGTTTGGCAGAGTTACCGTCAATAATAGCAGTGAGGTTGTGTCCGACACCGTTTCCAACAGTATTGATTCCATTTTCGTCTTGAAGTTTAGCAAGAATAATCGGTGCAGTATTAGTAGAACCTCCGCTTACAAATGTGGAATCGTTTAGGAATAATGATATCTCTGGTCCAACGGTGTTTAATTGCGCATTCGGATTCAAACTTCCAATTTTGAATGCTTCACAGTATCCATTACCGTCCTTATTTCCAGAAACAGTATAATAGCTCACACGCGCGCTATCAACAGAATAATTAATATCGAACGGAACAATGAACTTGAATGAAAATTCACCATTACTTACGCTTGCTTTTCCGCGATAAATAATTTTGTTGAATGAAGAGAATTCTTGGAATTGTCCTTCCTCACCATTCTGATCATTGTTCTGTGTAATTACTTTCGATTCTTTATCGAAAACAGTTGGGTATATAAACCCGTTGAAACTGTTAAGGAAATTTCCATTGCTATCAGTTACTTTTCCTTTGAATTCGACTTCTTCAAGAGCTTTTAAAGTATCTGTGAACGAAGCCAATTCAATGCTGTTAATGTGCGTTGTCTGCACATCTAACTTCGGGTAAACCATTGTCAACGCAGGGTCACCAAGTAGGCTGAAATTAGGCTTACTATCGTTTCCAATAGACACCCCATTTTTCGTGAGCATGTTTAATTCTCCCAGTGTTTTAACCGACCCATTTTCACTATGCAGGGCGTGCTCAAAAAATGCTAAATCCATTTCATAGTTTTCACCGCTAAATACAATGCGCGTTGTGGTAAGCATAGCAATAGCACCGCCGTTTTCATTCATAACCAATAGTTCTCCAGCAGACTTAACTTCAGGATCGTCGTATCGCGCTAGCTCACACGTAGCAGTCAAGAAAACAGGTAAGCGATACTTATTGGTGAAACCACTAATTGTAGGAAGGTCTAAAATACGTTCATGCGCCCAACCTTTTTCACCACCGTGTCCAATGTAAGTCAGCAACAATGATCCGCTCTGAACGCGCTGTTGAATGGCTTTTTCACCATCAACATATCGCTCCCCACCTGGAGTAGATATTTGCGTAAAGGCATCCATATATAGTTTCGAAATGTCGTATTCAGGATGATTTGTTTTTACAATGTTGGCAAGTGAATTTGCTGAATTCAAGTGAACTTGCTCATATGCACCCCCACTTCCGTCTTGATCATCGGAAACAAATGTCACAACGTTTCTCCAGTTTCCGTATGGAGAATCCTGAACGTCGCCTAAGCAATAAGCTCCTCCGTTGCTCGAAGTGTTTTCTGACACATATGCTTTTATTTTACCCAAGTAGCCATAGGCTTCATCAAGAGAACCTGCTGGAATTCTTCCAACCCCACAATCTAAAAGACCCGTAGCATTTCCGTCTTCTAGTGGAGAGACCATAACGAAGTAATCATCGCTTACATAACTGCTTGTTGGTGAAAGTGAGTTGTTCGATTCGAAGACCAGAACATTTGTTCCTTCGTGGTTAACGAGTCCTTTGTTGCGTGAATAATCACCATCACCCAAAATCAGCAAATTCTTAGGAGCGCGCTTGCCACCTTTCGCGCGGTCGTATTGCATTTTTACAAGCTGCCTGAAAGCCATGGCATCTGGATTTCCACTCGAGAATTCATTGAAAATTTGACTAGGAGTAGCTACTTGAACGGCTTGTCCTTGCGCTTTGTGAATGGCTGCAATCTCTTCTGCCACAGGCATAAGAATTGGCGAGCTAATAATAATTAAATCGGTGCTCGCCCAACCGTGTAAATCCTGATTTTCAACTTTTCCTATCGGAGTCGGTGTGTAAAAACTGGATGCAAAAGCCACGAATTCTTTTAACTGATCAGTTGTTGAAGTCCATGTTGAAAGCGTGCTGCTAGCTGCAAGTGTCATGCGGATAGGCGCGGTGAAATTTGTAATGTCCCAAATTTCATTCACAGGATACGACTGCTCCGAAATTTGAAACTCAGTAATGTTGCCCATCCCAACAGAAGTTGTATCGCGAAAACGCATTTGCGTACCCTGCATCTTCAATTGTTGAGTGGCGTTCATACATATGTAATCGAGCCAACCTTTGGCATCTGCATTGCCTTTATTAAACCCAACGGAAACATTGAAATTTCCATTGGTTGGAAGGAAAGAAGTGTTAATTCTTCCGGTACGCGCAACCTGAGAAGTAGGCGAATCTGTAACGTTTCCGATGGAAATGGAATTCACATTTCCTTGAACTGTTGCTGTAAATATTGAGCTTCCTCCTATTGTGCGGGCAATGGAATTGAAATCCATACTGGCGGGTTCAGTAGTTTTTACATTTGGAAAACTAAACGTATAGGATCCTGAGAGAACTGCGTCGTACAAATCGCCATAAAATTCTCGCCCTGATTTTGCGGGACTATACTGATCTGTTTCAACATATAAAAAGTCTTGAAAAGAATCTGAAATTCTATTCGCGACAGCACCATTATTTTCGGTTGAAATTCGAAGTGGGTTAGTGTCGTTAATTTTTATGAAATAATAAGCTGAATCGCTGTAATAATGTTTGTTGTGAAACCAACGTCTGCGGCCTATGCCATTATCTTGATCGAGTGTCCAGGTGTCAGATCCTTTTCCGTAAAAAAGAATGAAATCGTTTGAGTTGAAAACACCATCTGATTCACCTTGAATATGAATGGCGTTTTTCACTAAATCATCCGCTTTATCTAGGAAGTTTTTTTCTGGAATAAGAGCCCCACCATTTCCGTAAATATTAATGGTATTTGGATCCAATTCAGAAAGAGAAATGCCAAGA
>JBILTF010000125.1:0-3346 GCA_044371675.1 Flavobacteriales bacterium | reverse complement strand
TCATTGATAAAAGCTCTGCTCTTTCCCTTGCTATTCACTTCTCTTCGAACAACAGTTTCTTCCGAAAAGTCTAAATCATTTTCATGAAAAAAAGAATCGAACCGATCTTTTGAAATAGCAAACACCGTCTCAACGGTGCATTTGTCTTGTCCAACGCGAATACTCTTTACATCTGAGCGATCGCCAAGAAGCAAGGCAAAGGCATCTAATAAAATCGACTTTCCACTGCCTGTTTCACCGGTTATAGCTACAAAACCTTTATTGAAGTTTACGTGCAGCGATTCAATGAGAACGTAGTTTCGTATGTGAAGCGATTTTAGCATAAAGCGAATTTACAGCTAGCCCTTATTGAATGAAGAAAAAAGTTATGCCTATTTCTGTAAAATACGATCGTATTTCGCAATGTTACCAGGATCTAGACGCTTACACAATTCTGCTATCGGCGTTTTTTGTTCATCGGGTAACGGCTTGAATATATTCACAATTTCATCGGCCTTCGCATAATAAAAGACCTGCATATTGTATGACGAAGGCTTAATTTTATGAATGTCATTCAGGCCGTTAAGCGCATCAATTATGTTATTGGTGGCAGTTGCTCGCTCGGTGTACATTTTATCAAGACCCTGACGGTGATAGTTATAACTCGCTTCGCGAAGCGGGCTAAACGTTTCCGTTAAAATATTTTCTATTAGCCAATATCTATTTTGTTGTCCCTTTTCTCCACTAGCTCGCCATCCAGATTCTGGGGCATTCTGCGCATTCGTGACAATTGTCTGACAAATCAAGAAATTATCCGTTCCCCCTTCCGATGAAAATGAATCGTAATCACTTCCAATAATATAAAGAGCATAGAATGCCAAAACACTGCTTAAGTTATCACGGTGTTGATCGGGTGACCATTGCAATTGAGTGTTTTCCTGAAACTGAAAAGATAAATTTCTATCGTTGATTGAAACAAGTGGCGTTTTGTAATCGGAATTATAAACCGGTCTACTTGAGCCAATTTGAATAGTACCCTCGAAATC
This sequence comes from Flavobacteriales bacterium, assembly GCA_044371675.1. GTDB lineage: Bacteria > Bacteroidota > Bacteroidia > Flavobacteriales_D > Sanyastnellaceae > CAIZGX01. The sequence continues at coordinate 2,321 of JBILTF010000125.1, read as the reverse complement.
GCGTTGGCTGTTTTGTTTTTCAATTGTAATTTGAATTGTACACGGTATACGCTCTTCTTGCTGCCATTGGTCTTTCGACCATTTCCTTCCATTCAAAAACTCTTCAATGGCTCGTTCCATAGTTTGGAAAACTTCCGGGCCGGAAATCATAATTCTTGGCGGAATAATCTTCACGTCGCAATTCAATTCTTGCGCAAACGCTTGAAACGAAATGAAAAATAAAATCAGATATACTATACTTTTCTTCATTGAAAAAGGTCGGCTATTTCATTGGAAATAATTTGAGCTATTTCCGTTTTCGATTTTAAAGATATTTCTTTTTTACTTCCATTGGAATGAAAAAGAGTAATGGCATTGTTGTCTGAACCAAAATACACCCCTTCAGTTCTGAGTGAATTCAAGATTAATAGATCTGCGTTCTTGCGGTTCATTTTAGCTCTGGCAAACGCCTCCTCGTTTTCTGTTTCTAGGGCAAAACAAATCAATTTTTGTTTCTCACTTTTCACTTTTCCTAAAGAAGCTGCCACGTCCTCTGTTTCTTCTAAGCGCAGCTCTAACGGAGAGTCTTTCTTTTTTATTTTCTCGGTGCTAACATTTACTGGACGATAATCTGCGACTGCAGCGGCCAATACAGCAAAGTCCGAATGCTGAAATTCTCGCGTGCAGGCTTCATGCATCTCTCGAGCACTTTCAATGCGTATAATTTTTATTCCATCTGGAATATTTTCGTGCACGGGTCCTAACACCAAGGTCACATCGGCTCCAAGTTTGCGCAAGGCTTGTGCAATGGCAATGCCCATTTTTCCACTTGAACGATTCCCGATAAATCGAACGGGATCTATTGCCTCGTAGGTTGGACCAGCATTCACAAGAGCTCTTTTTCCTTTGAGTGGCTGATTCGGATTGAAATGAGAAATCACTGCGCCAAGAATTTCCTCGGTTTCCGAGAGCCTTCCCTTTCCAATTAATCCACTCGCTAACTCACCATATCCTGGAGCAAGCACGGTGCACCCCATTTCTTCAATGCGCTTCAAGTTCTCTTGTGTACCCGCATGCTCCATCATATCATGATCCATTGCTGGTGCAAAGAACAGCGGGCATTGCGCGCTCATAAGAACAGCGAGTAAATACGAATCGCACATTCCTGCAGCATACTTCGCTAGCGTATTTGCCGTGCAGGGCGCAACCACAATAAGATCTGCCCAAAGCGCCATTTCTACATGATTGTTCCAAACACCGTTCAAATTACTCTCTGTAAAATCAGAACACACCGAGTGCTTCGAAAGGGTGCTGAAGGAGAGGGGCTGAATGAACTCATGGGCCGATTTGCTCATGACCACTTTGACCTCGGCACCTTCTTTCACAAGAAGTCGCAACAAGAACAGAGACTTGTAGGCACTAATGGAACCTGTAACGGCGAGTACTATTTTTTTTCCTTTCAACACGAGGTAAACCTAATAAAAAAACCCCGAAAATTCGGGGTTTCAAAGAATTCAATTCAATATTATTTCTCTTCTTCTTCTGGATAACGGAAAAATATTGCTCCTTCCTCCAATTCTTGAATAGCTATGCTATGAGCCTTTGGCAATCTTTCGTAGTAACGTGAGATTTCAATTTGCTCGCGGTTTTCGAAAACCTCTTCCAAATTGTCTTGATTGCTACCAAATTCTTCAAGCTTTTGGGTCAACTCTTCTTTTATTTCGCGAGCAATTTGAAAAGTACGTTTGTTCAAAAGAACACAAGTTTCAAATAAGTTTCCTTCTACTTTCTCGTACAACTCGTTCGTATTACGCGTAATGGTTGTTTTAGCTGCCGTTGAGGCTTTGTAGTTGCTCATAATAATTCTATTTTGTCGTTAATTTCGTTACCATTTTATCACTCTTTAGATAGAAATCTTCAGCACTATCAATAAAGATACTTTTTGGAAAAGCGGATACAAATGTAATATAAGATTCCATTGTTTCTCTATAACGCTCCAATTTCTTTGTGTCAATACTGCCTTCAGCCAACAAATATTTGCTTTCGATGATCAAAAACATCGCTTGTTCTCTGAATTTCGATTGTGGGTATTTCTTTAAGAATTCTTGCAGACTGCTTGATGCAGCTTTGTATTTCATGGTTTGAACATACAGTTCAGCTACTTCAAAATCCTTTTTTTCAATTTTGAAATTGAGATCGCGAATCATGTGATTTGCCGAATCTCGCAAAGCGCTGTTCGGATATTGATCCAGGAAATACTGCAATTCGTCAACCGCAGTCTTCGAATCGGTTTGATCTAAGGTGTAATTAGGAGACAAGCTATAGCTACAAAGCGCCGCCAT
>JBILTF010000010.1:0-39175 GCA_044371675.1 Flavobacteriales bacterium | reverse complement strand
TTTCAATAGCACTCCGTTATTGCGTAAGTTATTTTATTTTTTATTAGATGTGTTGCTTCTTCGTTCATGGCACATACGCAGTGAGCTCAGAAAACTCAATAGTAGTGGTGTGAAGAATATTTTGGATGCTGGTTCTGGATTCGGACAGTATTCTTTTTGGATGAGTAAGAAGTTTTCGCAAGCCGAGATTTTAGCGGTAGATGTGAAGGAAGAGCAGGTTGCCGATTGCAATGCGTTTTTCAATCGAATTGGAAAGGGTCAGGTGAAGTTTGAAGTAGGAGATTTGGTGACGTTTGTTCAACCAGAAAAATTTGATTTGGTTTTGTGTGTAGATGTTATGGAGCACATTGAAGAAGACGTTCAGGTGTTGACCAACTATTGCAGCAGTTTGAAAACTGGAGGCATGCTCTTGATTAGCACACCAAGCAATATGGGTGGAAGTGACGTGCACGATGACGGAGAGACTTCGTTCATAGAAGAGCACGTTCGCGATGGTTATGGTATTGATGAGATTGAAGAGAAATGTCTTCGTGCAGGATTCTCGAAAGTTGATGCGCGATACAGTTATTGTGCGCCAGGAAAGATTTCTTGGAAATTGTCTATGAAGTATCCGATGTTACTATTGAATAAATCGAAGGTGTTTTTCATTGTGTTGCCAATGTATTATTTGGTAACCATGCCATTCGCGTTGTTGTTGAATGTGTTCGATGTGAAAGGATCGCACACCACAGGAACTGGATTAATTGTTAAAGCTTGGAAATAAGATGAAGTTCTTAATTGTTGGACTGGGAAACATAGGCGCGGAATACGCGAATACCCGTCATAACATTGGGTTCTTGGTTGCCGACGAATTAGCGGCGAAGCACAACGCTACATTTTCTACCGAGCGTTACGCAGACAAAACAGAATTTCGTTCGAAGGGAAAGACATTCATTGTCATTAAACCTTCCACCTACATGAATTTATCTGGAAACGCCTTGCGCTATTGGATGCAGCAAGAGAAGGTTTCGTTGGAGCATGTGATGGTGGTGACCGATGACTTGGCATTGCCTTTTGGAAAAGTGCGTATGCGCGGCAAGGGCAGCGACGGCGGGCACAACGGCTTGAAGCACATTCAACAAATCTTGAATACAGGAGATTACGCGCGCATTCGTGTGGGTGTAGGGAAGGAGTTTGCCAAAGGTCAGCAAGTAGATTATGTTTTGGGCGAATGGACATCGGAAGAAAAGACTGGATTGGAAGAAGTGGTTCAGAAAGCCGCTCAGGGATGTTTGTCTTTCGCCTTCATTGGTGTTGCTCTTACCATGAACACGTTTAATTCGAAGTAGAGGTCCTACCCCTTGTCATTCTCAATAAATTAACTATCTTTGCACTCCTTTTCAAAGCACTGTTATGAACGACATGGTAAAAATTCTTTCTGGCTCGGCGTCTAAATATTTAGGCGAAGGCATTGCTCATTCCTTCGGAACAGAGCTCGGAAACGTATTGATTCAACGCTTCAGCGACGGTGAATTTTCTCCGTCAATTGAAGAAACAGTGCGTGGAAAAGACGTGATTATTGTTCAGTCTACCTTCCCTCCACAGGATAACTTAATGGAACTTTTACTATTGATAGATGCCGCGAAACGCGCGTCTGCTAAGCGTATTGTTGCCGTTATGCCCTACTTCGGATTGGCAAGACAAGACAGAAAAGACAAGCCACGTGTTCCAATAGGAGCAAAGCTTGTAGCCAACTTACTAACTTCTGCTGGTGTTGATCGTGTGATTACCATGGACCTTCACGCAGAGCAAATTCAAGGTTTCTTTGAGGTGCCTGTTGATCACTTGTACGCAAGCACAATTATGATTCCTTTCCTTCAGGCAAAAAATATGACCAACTTGGTTATTGCTGCACCTGATACCGGAGGAACAAAACGCGCAAGTGCTTACGCGAAAATTTTAGGATGTGACCTTGCCATTTGCTACAAGCAACGCAAGGCCGCTAACCAAATTGAAAGCATGACCGTTATTGGAGATGTGAGAGGAAAAGATGTCATTATCGTTGACGACATGGTAGACACTGCGGGAACGTTGTGTAAAGCCGCTGAAATGATGATGGAACATGGGGCATTGAGCGTTCGTGCCATGTGCACACACGCTGTAATGAGTGGACCAGCTTATGAGCGTATTCAAGATTCTGTGTTGAAGGAATTAATTGTGACCAACAGCGTGCCTTTGAAAGAAGGAAAGCAAAAAGATAAAATCACGGTGTTAGACATTTCCGAATTATTCGCGAGTGTTCTTCAAAACATGATTGAAAACAAAAGTATCAGTTCGAAATTTATTATCTCTTAAAATCAAATAACATGAAGCAATTTTCATTGAGCGGCTCTCTCCGCGAGAGCGTAGGAAGACAAAATGCAGCAGAACTACGTCGCAAAGGAGACATTCCTGGCGTTATCTACGGTGGTGGCTCTTCTACACACTTTAGCATTACCACCAAAGTAATGGACAAAATCATGGCGTCTTCAGACACCTTGGAATTGTTAATCGAAATCGACGGAACAGTTCGTCATGGTCTTATTCAAGAGGTACAACGTCACCCAGTAACGGATAGAGTTGTTCACTTGGACGTATTGGAATTGGTTCCTGGAAAAGAAGTGAAAACAGCATTACCCGTTCGTGTAACAGGTAACTCTGAAGGTGTGAAGTCGGGTGGTCGTTTAGCGATCAACTACCGTAAGGTTCGCGTTTTCGGAAAGCCAGAAGAACTTCCAAACGAAATTATGCTTGATATCACACACTTGAAAATTGGTGATATGATTCGTATTCGTGAAATTGCTATTCCAGGTTGTAAAGTATTGGAAGCTGATGCTGCTGCTGTTGTTGCAGTTCAAGCAACTCGTGCTTCTATCGCTGCTGCAACTGCAGACAAAGCACCAGAAGCAAAGAAGAAAAAATAATTTTCGCCCAATTAAAAAAGGGACACCTTAATTTGAAGGTGTCCCTTTATTTTTGCATTAATAATTCATTATGCCTAATCCAAAACCAAATCGTTCTCGCAGCGAGCGCCCAGCTCGTTCGGGTTCTTCAAAATCGGAACGTCCGGAAAGAGGAGCTCGTCCAGAGCGCCCTGAACGCTCGAGTTCTTCTAGATCAGAGCGTCCCGAACGTCCTGCTTCGCCGAGACCCGATCGTCCAGCACGTGGAGGTGCTTCTCGTCCAGATCGCCCTGTTCGTTCAGGCTCAGCTAGACCAGATCGCCCCGTTCGTTCAGGCTCTGATAGACCCGATCGTCCTGCACGTTCAGGTTCTGCTAGACCCGATCGTCCTGCACGTTCAGGTTCAGACAGACCCGACCGTCCCGTTCGTTCAGGTTCAGATAGACCCGACCGCGGTGAACGTCCGGAAAGAAGAGATAGCGCAAGACCAACAGGCGGTGGACGTTCAAACCGAACAGGCGGAAGAAACGAAAGTCGTTACAACGCGGAACGTCCAGAACCGAAAGCTGCAGCACGTCCCGAGCGCCCTGCAAAGGCCCCGAAGGACACTAGCCGTCACGATAGAGGAAAGAATGTTTTAGGCACAAGACCTAAACGCACAGAAGCGCCGAAGAAATTTGTCCGCGACGAAGATGCGCCGAAGCCGTATCGTTCAAACGCTCGTGAGCGTGTAAAAGAAGAGAAAAAAAGAGAAAAAAGTGGCGGACTTCACAAGGAGTTCGTTCCAGAAAAAGCATACATAAGCAAGACCGAACGCGAAGGATTAATTCGTCTGAATAAATTCTTAAGCAATGCCGGAATTGCCTCACGTCGCGAAGCCGATCAGTTGATAGAACTGGGTTTGGTGAATGTGAATGGTGTTGTTGTGAAAGAATTGGGATTGAAAATAGATCCGAAGAACGACGTTGTGAAGTACGACGATGCTGTTCTTCGTCCAGAAAAATTACGTTATTTCTTGTTGAATAAGCCGAAAGGCTTCCTTACCACAATGGAAGATCCTGAAGGAAGAAGAACAGTAATGGATTTAGTGAAAGATGCGTGTGTTGAACGTATTTATCCGGTTGGAAGATTGGATAGAGCAACAACTGGTTTGTTGTTATTCACGAACGACGGAGAATTGGCGAAACGCCTCATGCATCCGAAACACGAATTCCCGAAATTGTATCATGTTGAAACTGATCAGAAAGTAAGATCTGAGCACGTGGATCAAATGCGTGAAGGATTTGTCTTAGACGACGGATTCATTAAGGCAGATGAGATTGAGTATGTGGAAGGGGTGAACGCTAAAAAGCAAGTGGGTATTCGTATTCACAGTGGAAGAAATAGAATTGTACGTCGCATGTTCGAGCACTTCGGTTATACCGTTGTAAAATTGGATCGTGTCATGTACGCTGGTTTAACGAAGAAGGAATTAACGAGAGGAAGATATAGACCATTGACAGAAGGTGAAATCGGATTCTTGAAAATGATTCGTTAATGAACCCTACCGTTCGCATAGCCAATCAACTTTCTGAAGACTGGATGTTACTCATCTTCGTCTTCGCTTTAGGTGTTGTTGCCTGGGTAAATCGCGATAACACGGTATTGCGTGCGATTTTGCGTTCGGTATTAAGTCGAAGGTTTTTCAAGCAGGAAGAACGAAGAGAAGGGCATGGCTGGAAAAATTTCGGGATGTTGGTTTGTTTTTTTCTTATGGGTGGATTGGTGCTTACTCTTCTTAGCAAACGTTATTTTTCTGACATTTTTACGTTGCTTCCATTTTATCAATTTCTTATCAGTGTTGCTATTGTTGTAGCTCTTTTTGGATTCAAATGGGTCATGACGTGGATGGTTGCCTTCTTTACAGGTGGTGCATCAACAGCACTAGAAGATTACAACAAATACTTGGCGTTAACATCAAGGTTTGCTTTGTTAGCGCTAACAGTACCGTTGTTATTGGCGGTTTATTCAAGCGGAAATGTGAGTGATACAGCCTTGAATTTATCTCTTGTTTTGTTGATTGTTGTTCCGTTTTTAAGTGCAATTCAGGCTATGTTATCGGCAATGCAAATGGGTGTACCATTTTTCTATATCTTTTTTTACCTTTGCACCTTCGAAGTTTTGCCTTGGGCAGTGCTTTCGAAACTAATTTGGCTAAACGTTTTTTAGAGGATATCCTCAACTTTCAGAGATGGCAGAGAAAATTAAAACAATTTTAATTACGCAACAAGATCCAGGGTCCGACAAAAACCCTTACGTAGATCTTGCTAAAAAGCATAAGTTAAAAATTGATTATCGTCCTTTCGTGCACGTTGAAGGCCTGAGTGGGCAAGACTTCCGTCAGCAACGAATAGATTATGCAGAACACCCTTCTGTGTTGTTCACCAGTAGAAATGCTGTGGATCATTATTTCCGTTTAGCGAAAGATCTGCGCATTACGGTTTCCGATGCCACGAAATATTTTTGTCTCAGTGAAGCCATTGCTTTTTACCTTCAGAAGTATACGCAGTTTAGAAAAAGAAAAATCTTTTACGGAAACGGAACGTTTGCAGAAATCATGGATTTCGTGAAGAAACACAAGACCGAGAAATTTTTGCTTCCATGCTCGGATATGTTGAAGCCGAGTATTCCTGAAATTTTAACGAAAGAAAAAATCGACTTCTCGAAAGCCGTAATGTATAAAACGGTGTGTAGCGATTTGAGTGATTTGGCCGATGTGAAATACGACATGTTGGTATTTTTCTCTCCATCAGATATTGAATCGTTATTCAAGAACTTCCCGAAATTCAAACAGAATACAACGAAGATTGCAGTATTCGGACAAACCACTGCTTTGGCAGTTGAAAACGCGAAGCTTCGTATAGATGTTATGGCACCGAACCCAAAGGCGCCAAGCATGAGTAAGGCTATCGAATTGTTCATTCAGCAGAAATAATATTCTCTTTTATGGCATAAGTGTTTGTGCAGGTGTTGAGTGCCTTTCATGAATTTTGTGCTCATGACAAACGCTCAGCAACTTCTGTATACGTTGGCACTTTCTAATGTGCCACATTTGGGTCCCATTCGGTTTCGAAAACTCCTAGAGAAATTCGGTTCGGCGGAAGCCGCTTTCCATACTCCCATTTTCAAATGGGAGCTTCCCATTCGTTTCAAATTAGATTCAGAGAACAAAACTGAATTTCTGAGAAAAGCTGAGCGCGAGATGAACGAAGCCCTTCAACATAAAATTGAAATAGTAAGTTTCGAATGCGCCCGTTACCCAAACAGATTGAAGTACTTCGATGATGCGCCTGTCTTTCTATTCAAACGAGGGAATGCTGAAGTGAATCCAGCTAGGACCATTGGCATAGTAGGAACGCGCAACGCAACAGCTTATGGCAGATCGTTCTGCAATGAACTCATTGCCTCATTGCGTGAATTGGATGTGGTGGTCATAAGCGGATTGGCACTTGGAATAGATGCGCAGGCACATACTTCGGCATTAGAAAGTAAATTGGTTACGTGGGCTTGTATAGCAAACGGACACGAGAATATTTATCCAAAAGAGAATCGAAAACTCATTCAGCGTATTGAGGAAACCGGATTGGTGTTTTCGGAATTGGCTCCATACGTAAAGGCAGAAAGAGAGTATTTTCAGACGCGAAACAGATGTATAGCTGCTCTTTCGGACGCGGTGCTTGTAGTTGAGTCAGCAGCCAAGGGTGGGGCGCTTGTAACAGCGAATTTCGCAAACGACTTCAATAAGGAAGTTTTTGCATTGCCCGGTCGAGCGAACGATGCATACAGCAGAGGCTGTAACAATCTCATACGTCAACAAAAGGCCCATTTGATTACCTCTGCTGAGGAGTTGTGTTTGCTCATGGATTGGCAGTTAGATGCCAAGGCAACGCAATTAGTTATTCCGGAATTGAGTGTGGAAGAGACGAAGGTTTTCAATTTGCTTCGAAGAGAAAACTCGTTAGATTTAGATGTTTTGAAGTTGAAATTCGAAGGTGAAAATCTAGCGCTTCATTTATTGAAATTGGAATTGAAAGGCGTGGTGCGCTGTTTACCCGGAAACAAAATTGAATTGGCTTAATCCTGTGACTTGTTGTATTGAAATTTTTTCAATAAAGCCGGAACGAAGACAAGGCAGAAAACACTTCCAATGGTGCAGACAGTTAGGAAAATAAGAGCCACGGATGAAGGAATAATGTGAACCGGATAGAACTCGACCACGGCGCCTTGCATACGAACCAACCCTACTGTTTGTTGAAGGTAGGTAAGCGTTAAGCCGAGTGCGGTTCCAACCAGCGCGCCCGTTAGGTTAATGAATATTCCTTCTAGAATAAAAATATTACGAATGGTGGCTTTGGTAGCGCCCATGCTATACATGACGTGAATGTCTTTTTTCTTTTCAATAATGAGCAGCGTAAGTGAAGCCAAGATGTTGAAGCTTGCAATGATGAGAATGAAAACCAAAATGAGGTAGGTCGCCCATTTTTCGCTCTCGTTGGTTTTGTAAACCAATGCGTTTTTGTCTTCCCTAGTTTGAACGTTGAGGTTGGGAAGCATCGCTTGAAGTTCTTCTTTCAACTTATTCAAATTCGTATTGGGTGAAGTTTGAATTTCCAAAGCTGTAAACGAAGAATCCATTTCATACAGCTCTCGCGCTAATCTGAAAGGAAGGAAAATATATTTCTTATCGAGTTCAGCATTCGCTGTGAAGATTCCGGTTACACGCAGATTCGTTTCATTGAATGCGTTTTCACGATTGGTGGAAAGTCTTCTTCCTGCAACGGGTGTTTTAATGTTTAGAATAACTGGTGGTTGAAGGGAAGATGGGAATTGCAATTCTCCGCGCACGCCAAGTCCAACCACCGCGTAATTTGCTGAATCTTCTTCCAACAAAAACTCTCCCGAATAGACCATACTGTCGGTAGGTAAAGTCTTAACGTACGTTGCTTCAATTCCTTTTATAGTGGCCACTGTGTTGGAATTGTTGTATTGAAGCCACGCGTCGTTTTCAATCACTTTTCCAACAACAGTAACACCTTCGAGTTGTTGAATTTTTTCGAAGGGAATGGATTTCTCTTCGATTTGAATTCCTTGTTTTGCAACGATCGTAATGGGAGCATCGAAGCTCGAGAATAGGTCTTCGATAAGAAGTTCAAGGCCATTAAAGGCGCTCATTACGAGAATCATTGCACAAGCAACAAATGCCACAACGCTCATAGAGATGAGCGATATGGCATTTATTATGTTTCGCGATTTTTTCGCGAACAAATAGCGTCTAGCAATGAAGAGCGATAGCTTCACGAATTATAGTGTTCCGCGTCTTTCTTGTTCGCGTTCGATGGATTCAAAAAGTGCTTTGAAGTTTCCTTTTCCGAAAGATTGCGCACCTTTTCTTTGAATGATTTCAAAAAACATGGTTGGTCTGTCGAGAACAGGTTTCGTGAAGATTTGAAGCAAGTATCCTTCATCGTCACGATCGATTAAGATGCCTAGTTCCTGAAGTGGAGCAAGGTCTTCATCAATTTTTCCAACACGATCTAAAACGGTTTCGTAATAGGTGTTCGGTACCGTTAAAAATTCAATACCGTTGTTTTTTAATGCGGTAACGGTTTCAATAATGTTATTCGTTGCAACTGCAATGTGCTGCACGCCTGCGCCATTATAGAACTCGATATACTCTTCAATTTGACTTTTCTTTCTTCCTTCAGCTGGCTCGTTAATTGGAAATTTAACACGACCGTTTCCGTTCGACATTACCTTACTCATGAGTGCCGTGTATTCGGTAGAAATGTCTTTGTCGTCGAAGCTCACAAGTTGCGTGAATCCCATCACTTTCGCGTAGAATTCAACCCACTTGTTCATTTCATTCCAACCCACATTTCCCACCATGTGATCAATGTATTTCAAACCAACTTCTTTGGGCTGGTAAGCAGGCTCCCACTTCACATAACCGGGCATGAAAACGCCGTTGTAATTTTTGCGCTCTACGAAGTAGTGAAAGGTTTCACCGTAGGTACGAATACCGCTTAAGATAACCTCTCCGTTTTCGTCGCTCAATCGAATAGGATCAAGGCAAGGTTCTCCGCCGCGTTCTGTGGTTTCTTCCCATGCCTTGGTAGCATCATCGACCATTAAAGCAATGACTTTAACACCGTCCCCGTGTTGGTTCACGTGCTCGTTAATTGGACCACCAGGACCAAGAGCAGTGGTTAGAACTAAACGAATTTTATCTTGTTGAAGAACATACGAAACAGCATCTTTCGACCCTGTCTCTAATCCGCGATAAGCAAGAGGTTTATATCCCCATGCGCTCATGTAATAGTGAGCGGATTGTTTAGCATTTCCAACATACAATTCGACATAGTCTGTACCAAGTAGGGGTAGAAAATCTTGTGCGTCAGGAAAGATTTTTTCTATTTCTGAACCAGAGTCGTTAATATTCATTATAACCAGCTTTTAATATAATTTGGATCGTTAATTTGAAGGGCCGCTTCGGTAATTCGGAGCGGTCTGAAAGGGTCAATCATTACCGCAAGTTCTTCCGTTTCTTTTTGACCAATACTTCTTTCATAAGCACCAGGGTGCGGTCCGTGTGGAATTCCACCTGGGTGAAGGGAAATAAATCCTTTTTCAATGTGGTTTCTACTCATGAAGTCACCGTCTACATAATACAAAACTTCATCAGAATCGATGTTGCTGTGGTTGTAGGGTGCAGGAATAGAATTAGGGTGATAATCGTATAATCTCGGGACGAAGGAACAAATAACAAAGTTATGTCCTTCGAAGGTTTGATGCACTGGAGGTGGTTGGTGAATGCGACCAGTTATTGGTTCGAAATTGTGAATTGAAAATGCGTATGGGTAGTTATAACCATCCCATCCTGCAACATCGAAAGGATGTGTTGCATACACCAAGGTGTGCATGTGATTTTCCTTTCTTATTTTCATGGTGAAATCACCTTTCTCGTCGTGTGTTTCCAGTTCAGATGGACGCTTGATATCGCGTTCGCAAAATGGCGAGCTCTCTAACAATTGTCCGAATTGATTTCTGTATCGCTTTGGCGTAACAATAGGTGAAAAACTTTCAACAATAAATAGGCGATTGTCTTCCGTGTCGAAATCGATTTGATAAATCATTCCTCTTGGAATGACCAAGTAGTCTCCGAATTCAAAAGGTATATTACCTATGAATGTGCGCAATTTTCCAGAGCCGCGATGAATGAAAATAACCTCGTCAGCATCGGCGTTTTTATAGAAATAGTCCGTCAAACTTTTACGCGGCGCAGCAACTGAAATGTGCAAGTCATTGTTGAACAGCAATACCGTTCTGCTTTCTAAGAAATCATCTTTTGGAGCTACGTTGAATCCACTGAGCATTCTAGGCTCAATGTTATGGCGTACCGCCGCTACTGGCGAGACGTCCACAGGTGCGCTAATGCTTTTAATTTGGGTAGGTCTGTGCAGGTGATAGAGCAACGAAGACATACCGGTGAATCCTTCTGTGCCGAAAAGCTGTTCGTAATGCAATTCGCCAGATTCCTTATAAAACGTAGTGTGACGTTTAGAAGGTATTTTTCCGAGTGAATGGTAAATAGGCATGGGGCGAAGTTACGAATGAAGGGGAAAGAAAAATACATGAGCAAAGGCAATTCGAGAACTGACGTTTCTCAAGGTGAGATATCAGTTTTCGGAATCCTTAATTGTATTGATGTAGTAGTTCAAGTTTGGCGGCTCAATATGTCCTTTTACGAGAAAAGCATTCGGGTAAATCGATCGAAGGTTTTTTAGTTCTTGACGCGCTTCACTTTCAGTTAGAAAATCGCCGATTCTCAGACTGAAATCGGGAACGTTTTGTTCAAGATAAGCTTGATGAATTATGCCTTTCGTCATATATTCTTGGCGCTTATTTTTGGCTTGATCTAATGGGCCGAAGAAAATCTGTATGCGGTATCCTTGCAAGTTATTCAGTCCTCTCGAATTCTTCTCAAGTGCAATCACAGTGGGAGAAGCAACGAATGAAACGACTCCTCGACCGAGGCTATCTGCAGTTGTTCTATTCGGCACTACCGAGGAATTGGTTGTTCCTGGTTGTGCTTTTGCGAGCGCGGGAAGGAAGAAAATTACGAAAACGAATTGTTTCAACATGACAAAGTACATTTCTCAACAAAAGTAGGTGTTGCCTGTTGAACTTCAAAACATAAATAGCATTGTATCAATACAGTATGACAAGAAAAGACGCTCGGGCTTATTTAGAATAGGTATAAATTGATAAATAGATGTAAATGACATTTCTGTGATAAACCTACTGAAGTAAATTTGCGACGCATTAAATAAGGATTTTTGTAAAAAAACCAGGAATGAAGCGACTTCTAGCAAGTTTAAAAGGATTAGCGTTATTATCGATTGTTAACCTGTCCTTGTTTTCAGCGTCTTACGCTGCTAACATTCACGAAGGTGGGGACCCAGTAAAGGGTGCCGAGCTCTTCAACGCCAATTGTGCGTCGTGTCACAAAATAACAGATGAAATCTTGGCTGCGCCAGGTTTGAAAGGTATTTCAGATCGTTGGGCAGGAAAAGACGACATGATTGTTAAGTGGATCCAAAACCCTCAAGCAGCCGCCGCATCGGGTGACGCTTACGTGAAGGGATTGGTCGACAAGTATGTTGGTACTTATGGTTGGATGGCAGCGCAGGCAGTTTCCAAAGAAGAAATTAATCATATCTTGACGTATGTTAAGTCGGGCGGTGGTGCTGCTGCCGGTGGCGCAGCAGGCAATGCGGGTCCAGAGTGCATTACTGTTGAAGACATGGCCAAGATGAAGGCGTTAGAAGATGAAGCTAACGGGAGTGGTGGATTGATTTGGATTATCATTATTGGTTTAATTCTAGCAATCGTTGGGGTGTCTGCAGCTAACATTTCTCGCTCATTGAAAGCAGCGAACGCAGAGGGAGATATTTCAGAAGAAGAAGAGCACAACGGATATTGGTCTTCAATGAAGGCTTGGATGTGGAAGAACAAAGGATTCGTTGGAATCGTTGGTGTATTTTTAGTTTGTTACTTCGTTGTCGTAGGTTACGGAACTTTAATGGATATTGCAGTTTACGAAGGCTACAACCCAGAACAACCTATTTGGTTCTCTCACGCAAGTCACGTTTGCAAAAATGAAATCGATTGTCAATATTGTCACAGCAGCGCTGGTAAATCGAAGCACGCGAGTATCCCTTCTGTAAACGTTTGTATGAACTGTCACAAGGGTATAAACAAAGGTCCTATCACAGGGTCGAAAGAAATTGCTAAGATTTACGCTGCAATTGGTTTCGATACCATCTCTAAGCAGTACATCGCCAATTACGATCAGAAGCCAATCGTATGGAATAAAGTGCACAACTTGCCAGATCACGTTTACTTCAATCACAGCCAACACGTAACTGTAGGTAAAATCGATTGTAAGCAATGTCACGGTCCTGTTCAGACATACACAACGGGTCGCCAAGCGACAACTGCGGAGATTAATCTTCAGGAGGATGTTGAAGGATTGGTTAAGTTAACCAAGCCAACTCTTACAATGGGATGGTGTATTGAATGTCACAAAGAGAAAAAAATCGACTTGACTTCAAGCGGATACTATGAAGAAATGCACGAGCGTTTCAAATCTACCGAGGCTGGAAAGCGCACCCTACGTGCCTTGCTTCAAGATAACATAGACGGAATGAAGTTGGGAGAGAAGTTAGATACGTTACGTCCAGAGATTTCTGTAAAAGGAATGGGTGGATGGGAATGTGGAAAATGTCACTATTAATTTTGATTGGACCTGAATATCATGGGTATGAATAAAAAATACTGGACAGGAATGGAAGAGTTGGAGAACACTTCTTCTTTCCAAGAAAGCATGTCAAACGAGTTTGCAAAGTCTGAGAGCGTTGAAAGCTTTTTAGGCAATGATAAGCTTGCAGAAAGTAACACTGGACGTCGTGACTTCTTGAAGTTTATGGGATTCAGCGTAGCGGCTGCAACGCTTGCGGCTTGCGAAACTCCTGTAGTTAAGAGTATTCCTTACGTGGTGAAGCCAGAGGAAATTACTCCGGGTATTGCGAACTATTATGCATCTTCTTTCTATGATGGAAATGAGTATGCGAATTTGTTTGTTAAAACACGTGAGGGTCGTCCAATTTTCATTAAAGGAAACAAAGAACACGGAATCGGTGGCGGTGCTGTTTCATCTCGAATCAATGCTTCGGTATTGGGACTGTATGATAGCGCACGTCTTCAAGGGCCAATGAAAGCTGGAGCTTCTAGCGATTGGGGTACCTTAGATGCAGAGGTTTCTTCTGCATTAGCTGCCGCTCCTTCAATCCGAATCTTATCGAACACTGTAATTAGTCCGAGTGCTAAGCGCGCAATCGCTGAGTTCTCTGCAAAATATACTGGAAAGGTTCAGCACATTCAATGGGACGCTGTTTCTTACCAAGGTATTCGTCTAGCTCACAAGAATGTTTTAGGTAAGGAAGTTATTCCTGCCATGGATTTTTCAAAAGCAAAAACAATTGTTTCCGTTGGAGCTGATTTCTTAGGCACATGGATGTCTTCGAATTTATTCCAAGGTGATTATGCTTCTACCCGTCGCCCAGAAGGTGAGTGGATGAGCAAGCATTATCAGTTTGAGGCTACTATGTCATTGACAGGATCGAACGCAGACGTTCGTATTCCAATTAAACCTTCACAAGAAGGTGCTGTTGTTGCTGCATTGTACAATGCAATCAAAGGCGGAAGCGCTGAAGTTGCTGGAGTAGATTCTTCACGCATTGCTCGCATTGCTGAAGAGTTAAAAGCGAATGCAGGTGAGAGCATTGTTGTTGCAGGAAGCAACAACGTTGATGTTCAATCAATCGTTTGTGCCATTAACAATGAATTGAGAAACTACGGTTCAACGCTGAACGCAGAAATGCCGGTTAATTTCTTCCAAGGAGACGATGCCGCAATGGATCGTTTGGTTGCTGAAATGAACAATGGTCAAGTTGGCGCGTTAATCGTTTACGGAGCAAATCCTGGATATTCATACGCAGATGCAGCTGGATTTAAAGCTGCAATGGGTAAAGTATCAACAGTTGTTAGCTTCAACGGTTATGCCGATGAGACTTCAGCTAATGTCACTTACAATGCCCCAGATCACCATTACTTAGAGTCATGGAATGATTTAGAGCCAATGGCCGGACGAACAGATTTTGTTCAACCAACAATTACCCCACTTTACAACACACGATCTGCACAGGAGAGCTTGTTGCGTTGGTCTGGCAATTCAACATCTTATTACGATTATATCAAAGGAACTCATGCAGGTTTGTCTTCAGACTTGTTCAACATGAGTATCCACAACGGTACAACACACAACGTAACATTACCAACAGCGGAGAATGCACCGGTATTTGTTTCTATTGCTCCTGCAGGAAGCACAGTTGTTGAAGCAGCTCCAGTAGTTGCAGCTGCAGCAATAGCTGCTCCTGTGATAGCAGCATCTCCTGTCAGCTATGATTTGGCTACTGCTTTATCGAACGCAAGTTCAATGGCATCAGGGGAGTGGGAAGTTAGCTTCTACCAGAAGGTAACCATGGGTGCTGGTGATTATGCCAACAACCCCGTTCTTCAAGAAACGCCTGACCCAATTACCAAGGTAACCTGGGACAATTACGTGGCAATGTCACCTACAGATGTTAAGCGTTTGAATTTGAATTCATACATCGCTCAGGATGATCCAGCATCTGTAGTTAAAGTGACCATTAACGGCAAGACAGTAACCCTTCCGGTTTGTCCAACTCCGGGCCAAAAGCCAGGAACCATAGGAATCGCATTGGGATACGGTCGTGGCGCGAACAACGAGAAAATTGGTAAGGCAGCTTTCCAAACAGCTGCAAATGGAGAATATGAGATGAATGAAAACGGAACGCCGAAGACCATTGGTCAGAATGCTTTCCAATTCGTTTCAACATCTACGACTCGTCAATACATTGGAATTGCTTCGTTGGAAGTAACAGAGGAAACATATGAATTGGCTTCAACACAACTTCACAACACTGTAATGGGTCGTGATTCAGTTGTGAGAGAAACGGTTCTAGGTAAATATTTGGCTGAGAAGGAAGCTGAGAAAGGAACGGCTTCATGGAATTTGGTTCCAAGCTTACCTGTTCACGAAGATGTGAATGGAGATGGTAAGATTAATCCAGCTGACCGCAAGCCGGTTAAAGAATTTGATTTGTATAGAGACCATCCTGTAGAGGGAGCCGGACACCGTTGGGGATTGACGATTGACTTGTCTTCTTGCATTGGTTGTGGTTCTTGTATTACAGCTTGTCACACAGAGAACAACGTTCCTGTAGTAGGTAAAGACGAAGTTCGTCGTCACCGTGACATGCACTGGATGCGTATTGACCGTTATTTCTCTTCAGAATACCAACCTATTGATTTATCTCAGACGTTGGAAAAAACAGAGGAGGCTACAGGCAAGGGGGCAATTGGTGCTTACCGCGAAATGGAGAATCCAGAAGAGAATCCACGTACTGTTCACATGCCAATGATGTGTCAGCACTGTAACCACGCTCCTTGCGAAACTGTTTGTCCGGTTGCTGCAACTACGCACAGTAACGAAGGTTTGAACAACATGGCTTACAATCGTTGCATTGGTACACGTTACTGCGCAAACAACTGTCCATATAAAGTTCGTCGTTTCAACTGGTTCAACTACGTAACAAACGACAAGTTTGCGAACTTCAACCCATCACAAGATGAAAGTCTTCGTTGGGTATTGAATCCAGATGTGACTGTTCGTACCCGCGGTGTAATGGAGAAATGTAGCATGTGTCAACAACGCATCCAGGCGGGTAAGTTGGTTGCTAAGAAAGACGGTACTCCAGTTCAAGACGGATCAATCGTTACAGCATGTGCTGAGGCTTGTCCTACACACGCGATCGTATTCGGTGATTTGAACGATACAAAATCAGAGAACACAGAGCGTTCTAAGAACAATCGTTCATACCATTCATTAGAAGAAGTTGGAATTCAGCCAAACGTATTCTACATGACAAAAGTTAGAAACATTGAAGAAACTGAAGCATAAGCCATGATAAAAGAAGCAGCTATTCGCAAACCCCTTATTCTTGGTCATAAGACTTACCATGACATCACGAATGATGTTGTTGGTCCAATTGAAGGCAATGCACCTCGCCAATGGAAAATCGCTATCTCCATCGCTGCAGTTATTGCACTGTATGGAATAGGGTCTATCATGTACCTTGTAGGTACTGGTATTGGAGCCTGGGGATTGAACAAGACCGTTGGTTGGTCATGGGATATCACCAACTTCGTATGGTGGGTGGGTATTGGTCACGCAGGAACTTTGATTTCTGCGGTATTGTTACTTTTCCGTCAACGTTGGAGAATGGCAATTAACCGTTCTGCAGAAGCGATGACCATTTTCGCGGTATTGATGGCCGCGTTATTCCCTGTATTTCACATGGGACGTGTGTGGCAGGCCTACTGGACACTTCCGTTGCCGAATCAATTCGGTTCACTTTGGCCGAACTTTAACTCACCATTGATGTGGGACGTATTTGCGATTTCGACTTACTTCTCTGTATCGTTGGTATTTTGGTACATTGGTTTAATTCCTGACTTCGCTACAATTCGCGATCGCATGGTTAAGCCACTTCCGAAAAAGATTTATGGAATTTTATCTTTTGGATGGTCTGGACGTGCTAAGCATTGGACACGTTTCGAAGAAGTATCCTTGGTTCTTGCGGGTATAGCTACGCCACTTGTATTTTCGGTTCACTCGATTGTATCCATGGACTTTGCAACGTCTATTGTTCCAGGTTGGCACGCAACGATTTTCCCTCCTTATTTCGTATCTGGAGCAGTATTCTCAGGTTTTGCAATGGTATTAACGCTGTTGTTGATAATGAGAAAGACGATGCGTTTGGAGGCTTACATAAACATCGCTCACATTGAATACATGAATATTGTAATCATTGTAACGGGTTCTATTGTAGGTGTTGCTTACTTAACAGAGTTATTTATTTCTTGGTACAGTGGTGTTGAGTACGAATCATATGCATTCATCAATCGTTTCTCCGGTCCCTACAGTTGGGCTTATTGGATGATGATGACATGTAACGTAATCTCTCCTCAATTGTTCTGGTTCAAGAAAATTAGAACAAGTTTAACTGCAACGTTCTTGTTGTCTATTGTAGTAAACATTGGAATGTGGTTCGAGCGTTTTGTAATCATTGTGACTTCTATTCACCGTGACTACACGCCTGGAGCATGGGGTGAGTTTCACCCGAGTGTAACGGATATCGGAATGTTCGTAGGAACAATCGGAATCTTCTTCACGTTGTTCTTATTATTCGCTCGTTACTTCCCTGTATTGGCCTTGAATGAATTGAAGACAATCTTAAAGGTTTCCGGTGAAAGCTACAAGAACTCAGACAAACATTAAAAACTGAACGATTAAGGAAATGGCAAATAAAGTATTTCACGTTATGTATGACGACGACCAAAAGTTGTTGGATGCAGCTACGGCGTTGGTAAAACAAGGAATACAGGTGAAAGATGTGTTTTCTCCTTTCCCTGTGCACGGATTAGATCCAATAATTGGAGTTAAGCGCACGCGCTTGGCAATTGCATCGTTCATGTATGCAACTACCGGAACCTTATTGGCAATATTAGGAACATGGTATTTCATGATTCACGATTGGCCTATGAACATTGGTGGCAAGCCAAACTTTACTTGGATTGAGAATGCCCCGGCTTTCGTTCCGATCATGTTTGAATTTTCAGTTTTCTGCGCAGCCCATGGTATGGCAATAACTTATTTTTTGCGTAACGGAACTCTTCCTGGAATGCCAGCATCTAATCCAGATCCAAGAACTACAGACGATAAGTTTGTGATGGAAATTGTTACAGAAGATAATCACGCGTTCTCTGTATCTGATTTGGAAGAAAAAATACGTGCAACTGAAGTTTTTGAATTAAGCATAAAGGACTGTTAAAATGAAGCGTCCCCTACTAAACACATTTTCGGCTATCACAGTAGCAATTGCATTTGCTTCTTGTGGTGTAGACACGAATTCTCCTGGTGTGGAATACATGCCAGATATGTATCGCTCTCCTGCATTGGAGGCTTACGTAGATTACGGATCAAATAAACACATGGATTGGACGCAGAGTCAGAAGGACGAAGCGGGAGTTCAAGCCGTGTTGTCTCGCATACCTGCTAAAGGTAGTATTGCTTATGCAGGCGACGATGCAATATTCGGAATGCCATATGCTTTGCCTAATGACACAACCGGGTATTCAAGAGCTGCTCGTGAGATTCACTCGCCATTGCTTGCAAACAAAGTGAACATTGAAGAAGGAAAGCGATTGTACTTGATCTTCTGTCAGCATTGTCACGGTAAAGAAGGTCACGGAGACGGGGCTATTTCTAAAAACGGATTGATCGCAGGTATTCCAGATTACGCAACCAAGTTGAAAGATTTGGAAGAAGGTAAAATGTACCACACGCTTCAATATGGAAAAGGATTGATGGGATCACATGCTTCTCAATTGAATCAAAAAGAGCGTTGGCAGATTTTGGAGTGGGTGAAGTGTCTTCAAAAAGGCAACGCCTCTCCGGAGTTTGATGCGAAGGGAATGTTAAAGGTTGCTGCCGCAGAAGCAGATTCAACAAACAAATAAGAACTAGAAGGAATAAGGTATGTCACAAGATAAATTACAATTCCAACTTCCGTCACAAACAAAAATGTGGACGACGGCGTTGATGGCCATTGGTGGAGTGTCTGCTATACTAGGATGGTTTGCTGATAAGACAGATCATCACCAATATTGGTGGGCAATGTTATTGATCAGTGGGTTTTTCTTTTTTGCTATTGCATTGGGAATATTGTTTTTCTATTCATTACAATACGCTGCCGAAGTTGCTTGGTCTGCCTTGTTGAAACGATTATTCGAGGCTATTTTCTCATACATCCCTTATGGTTTGGCTGTGATTGTTTTGGTATTATTGGTTGGACAATTTCATGGTCATCATTTGTACCATTGGATGGATTCATCTGTTTACGATCCTGCTAGTGAAAACTACGATGAAATTATAGCTGGAAAGCAGGCTTACTTTACACCAGGATTCTTTTGGTTGAGAGTTATAGCATATGCTGCTGTTTTTGTTGGATTTGCCCGTTATTTCCGAAAGTGGTCTTTGCAAGAAGATGCAGTAGGCGGAACTGAGATTCACTACAAGATGTATAAGAAAGGTGCAACATTCTTGGTGTTGTTCGCTGTATTCTCCTCTACAATGGCTTGGGATTGGTTAATGTCTATCGACACACACTGGTACAGCACAATGTACGGATGGTACATCTTCTCCGGAATGTGGGTGACAGCTATGACTATGGCGACGTTAATCTTGGTTTGGTTGCGTGGAAAAGGATATTACGCTATGATGAACGAATCTCATATTCACGATATGGGTAAATGGATGTTCGCCATATCAATGTTGTGGAGCTATTTGTGGTTCTGTCAGTACATGTTAATTTGGTATTCAAATATCCCTGAAGAGATTACCTATTTCAAGGAACGTTATGATCATTACATGGTTTTGATGTGGACGATTTTCGCAGTTAATTTTGTAATTCCTTTTTACACATTGTTATCTCGTGACGCGAAGCGCAGCACAAAGTACTTGACTAGAGTGGGAGTTATTATTTTAATTGGTCACTTTGCAGATTTGTACCTAGCGGTTATACCTGGAACCATTCACGGACATTTGTTGTGGGGATTTGGTGAAGGTCATCATGCAAACTTTGGATGGTGGTTTGAAATTGGAATGTTACTCGGATTTTTAGGATTGTTCTTGCGTGTGGTATTAACCACCTTAACGAAAGCTCCTTTGATTCCGAAGAACCATCCTTTCCTTCAAGAAAGCGAAAACCATCACATTTAATAGAACCGTAAGAAAAAAAAGATAGTCAAAATGAAACTACTAATTCTTTTAGTTATCGTACTTGCAATCATTGCCATAGCGCAATTGACAAAAGTATATGAATTGAGCCGTTCGCTAAGAAAGAACAAGGAGGAGGAGATCTCTGCGGCCGACAATAAGCTGAATGCTAACTTGATGTTAGTCTGGATGTTTTTATTCTTCATTGGAGTAGTATTTCTTTATGTTCGTTATCGTGACTACCTGCCGGTAGCGGCTTCTGAGCATGGAGCGGACGTTGACAAATTGATGAATGTCAATATTTGGATGGTGACGGTATCCTTTTTTATTGTCAACTTTTTCCTTTTCTACTTCGCTTGGAAATATCAATTTAAAAAAGGAAGAAAAGCAAAGTTTTTCGCACACGACAATCGCTTGGAGATGCTATGGACTTTGGTTCCAGGTGTTCTATTGGCATTCGTCATTGTTTACGGTTTGATTACTTGGAACAAGATTACAGGTCCTGCTTCTGCGGATGCTATTCAAATTGAATTGTACAGCAGACAATTCGATTGGACTGCGCGTTATCCTGGTGAAAACAAAACCTTCGGTACGGCAAGCTATAATTTGATTAGTACTTCAAATCCCCTTGGCCTTGTAACGAAAGAAGGAATTCGTGCTAAGATGGATGAGTTGGATGCCCAAATTGAAAACGTTGAGCATCAGCTGGCAGAGAATAAGCTTATGCCTTTGATGCCAGAGAGCTACGTAGCTACTTTGGAAGATAAAGTGAGTCGATTGAAGCGACACAAACAGCGAATTGCCGACATAGATGAGAACAGCGTTAATGGAATAAGCACATGGGAATCTGGAAACGATGACCGTTTGGTGAAAGGTGAAATGCACATTCCGGTGAACAAAGAGATTGAGTTCATTTTCCGCTCACAAGATGTTATTCACTCAGCATATATGCCTCATTTCCGATCGCAAATGAACTCGGTACCTGGTGTAGCAACGCGTATGAAGATGACACCAACAGTTACAACTGCTGAAATGCGTAAGATTACAGGGAATGATTCTTTCAACTATATTCTTCTTTGTAATAAAGTTTGTGGTGCTGCTCACTTCAACATGCAAATGAAAATTGTTGTTGAAAGCGAGTCTGACTACAATGCATGGGTTGCAAAACAAAAAATGTTTAAAGCTCCTGAAGTAAAAGAAGCAGCGGATACGACTTTAGCAAACGAACCTAAAAAAGATACTTTGGCCACAGCAATGGGCGGAAAATAAAAAAGATAATCATGGAATCAACTGAAAACACGCACGCACAAGACCACGGTCATCACCATCACAAGGAGAGCTTCATATCGAAGTATGTGTTCTCGATGGATCATAAAATGATTTCTAAGCAATTTTTGATTACGGCAATCGTAATGGGAGTTGTGGCTGTAATGTTATCTATTTTCTTCCGTCTTCAATTGGGATGGCCAGGAGAGAAGTTTCAGATTTTGAATGCATTTCTTGGAGACAAGTGGGCACCGGATGGAATTTTAGATCGTAACGCATATTTAGCTATGGTTACGATACACGGAACAATCATGGTATTCTTTGTATTAACCGGAGGATTATCGGGAACGTTTGCGAATTTACTTATTCCACTTCAAATTGGAGCTCGTGACATGGCATCAGGGTTTTTGAACATGCTATCCTATTGGTTCTTTGCTATTTCTAGCATCATCATGTTGGCGTCATTGTTTGTTGAAGGTGGAGCTGCTTCAGGAGGTTGGACAATCTACCCACCACTTTCTGCACTGCCTCAAGCTATGCCTGGTTCTGGAATGGGCATGACGCTTTGGTTAATTTCAATGGTTTTGTTCGTAGCCTCTTCACTTTTGGGTGGTCTGAACTACGTGGTAACCATCATTAACCTTCGTGCTAAAGGAATGAAAATGACTCGTCTTCCATTGACGATATGGGCCATTTTTGTTACTGCAATTTTAGGAGTTCTTTCATTCCCTGTATTGGTTTCTGCTGTTGTTCTTCTTTTGATGGACAGAAGCATGGGTACAGCATTCTATTTGTCTGATATCTTCATTCAAGGAGAGGCGTTGGATGTAACTGGCGGATCGCCATTGTTGTTCCAACACTTATTCTGGTTCTTAGGTCACCCTGAGGTTTATATCGTATTGCTTCCTGCATTAGGAATTTCTTCTGAGGTAATTGCTACAAATTCACGCAAGCCAATCTTTGGTTACAAGGCGATGATTGGATCAATCTTGGCGATTGGTTTCTTGTCGTTCATTGTATGGGGTCACCACATGTACATTACGGGTATGAACCCATTCCTAGGTTCTGTATTCGTGTTCACGACATTGTTAATTGCAATTCCATCGGCAGTGAAGGCGTTCAACTACATAACTACGCTTTGGCAAGGAAATGTACGTTTCACTCCTGCTATGTTATTTAGTATTGGTTTGGTAAGCACGTTCGTTACAGGTGGTTTGACAGGAATTATCTTGGCTGACTCCGCGTTAGATGTGAACGTTCACGATACGTATTTTGTAGTTGCTCACTTCCACATTGTAATGGGTATGTCTGCAATTTTTGGAATGTTTGCCGGTGTTTATCACTGGTTCCCTAAAATGTACGGAAGAATGTTAAATACGAAGTTGGGTTATGCTCACTTCTGGTTAACCCTGGTTTGCGGTTTCGGAGTATTCTTCCCAATGCACTTCATTGGTATGGCTGGTGCTCCTCGTCGTTACTATAGTTTCTCAGAATTTGAATTCTTAGATTGGGTTATGGACTTGAATCCATACATCAGTATTTTCGCCATCGTAGGTGGTGCAGCTCAGATTCTATTCTTAGTGAACTTCTTCCACAGTATTTTCTACGGGCAGAAAGCTTCCCAAAACCCATGGCAGTCGAACACGTTAGAGTGGACGACACCGGTTCAACACATCCACGGAAACTGGCCTGGTGCTCTTCCTGAAGTTCACCGTTGGGCTTATGATTATTCAAACCCGGAACACGAAGAGGATTTTGTTCCGCAAGTAGTTCCATTGAAACCTGGAGAACACGCTCATTAATGAATAGCTTTCATAAATTAAAAAATCCGTATCTTAGAACGATGCGGATTTTTTTTGTCATATTCTTTGCCACTGCGGGCTTCATTGGTTCAGCGCAACCTGTGAACCTTCGCAATTCATTTAAAGGAGTGTTTGATGAAAATCCCAAGGCCACTGCAAAATGGGACACATGGGGAACATTCATAGGTGGAAGAACATTCAATACCCAGGCACTTAAGGTTGGAGCCGAATTCAATGAGACTCTTGTTCTAGGGGTCGGATACAATTGGCTTTCCAACG
This sequence comes from Flavobacteriales bacterium, assembly GCA_044371675.1. Lineage (GTDB taxonomy): Bacteria > Bacteroidota > Bacteroidia > Flavobacteriales_D > Sanyastnellaceae > CAIZGX01. The sequence goes on along the minus strand of JBILTF010000010.1, from coordinate 15,884 downwards.
GTGTATACAAAAATGTGAATGTTGAAGGAGTAAATCGGCTCAGTGAATTCGAACTGCGTTATTTTGGTCCTTATGCTGAAATGGATTTTTTTAAGAGTGGACATTGGAAAGGAACTCTGCCTATTCAACTGGGATTCGGAAAAAGTTTTTTGAAGTACAATGATGCGGAAGGTAATCGTGTAAAATTGAATGAAGGTCACGTCATTCTTTATGAGCCTGCCATGAGTTTCAGTTATGACATTGCGAATTTATTCGAGGTGGGTGCAGGATTCGGTTATAGAATTATGTTGAAGAATAACAATTACATTGATCAGCGCTTAACTTCACCCAACTTTGTGGTGCGGCTAAGTCTAAACCCATACGGTTGGGCAGAATTGTTCCATTTAGATGAAATGGGTAAAAAAAATTATGGAATCTAATTAGAAGTTTATGAGTGAAGATTTCGATATAAGAGACGAAGCTGAAGGCACAACAGATAAGGATTTAGAAAGAGTCCTGAGACCCAAATCATTTGAGGATTTCACGGGACAGAAACAAGTACTTGACAACCTGCAAATATTTGTTCAAGCAGCAAAATTGCGCGGGGAGTCACTAGATCACGTGTTGCTTCACGGACCTCCAGGTTTAGGAAAAACAACCTTAGCGTACATTGTTTCTTTGGAAATGGGAGTTGGTATTAAAACAACTTCTGGACCTGTCTTAGACAAGCCGGCTGACCTAGCGGGTTTGCTTACGAATCTCGAAGCGAATGATGTTTTGTTTATTGATGAAATTCATCGCTTAAGTCCAGTTGTAGAAGAATATCTCTACAGCGCTATGGAAGATTTTTGCATTGACTTGGTTATTGATACAGGGCCGAATGCTCGTTCGGTTCAGATTAATTTGAATCCGTTTACGCTTGTTGGAGCCACCACTCGAAGTGGATTGCTGACCGCTCCATTGCGCGCACGTTTCGGAATTAATGCGAGACTTTCTTATTACGATTCGAAAACATTGACAGACATTGTTGAGCGTAGCTCCGCAATCTTAAAAATTCCAATTACACCTGACGCGGCCTACGAAATAGCGCGTAGAAGTCGCGGTACACCGCGTATTGCAAATGCACTTCTTCGTCGTGTTAGAGATTTCGCTCAGATTAAAGGCGATGGAACGATTGAGATTAACATTACTCAAATGTCATTGAATGCATTGAATGTGGACACCTTGGGACTCGATGAAATGGACAACAAGATATTGATGACCATGATGAATAAGTTCAATGGAGGGCCCGTGGGACTTACAACAATAGCTACTGCTGTTGGAGAAGATGCGGGAACTATTGAAGAAGTTTACGAGCCATTTCTCATTCAAGAGGGCTTCTTAACCCGAACTCCGCGAGGGAGACAATTGACAGATCTTACCTACAAGCATTTGGGAAAGATTAGAAATAATCCTGGCGAGTTGTTCTAGTGTTGAATCAATCGGAACATACCCGCATTGTAAAAGAAATTGCAAGCCAATTGGGATTTGCGCATTGTGGTATCTCGAAGGCAGAATATTTATCGGAGGAGGCGCCACGTCTCGAGCAATGGCTGAAGCAGAACATGCATGGTGAAATGCGTTACATGGAAGGACATTTCGATAAACGATTGGATCCAACCTTGCTAGTTCCCGGTGCGAAGAGTGTTGTTTCGCTGATGTTCAATTATTATCCCAAGGAAACACAAGATTCAGCGTTGCCAAAAATTTCGAAGTACGCTTGGGGAGAAGATTACCATGTTGTAGTCAAAGACAAATTATTCCAATTTGTTGAACGCATTCGTGAGCGAATTGGTGAAGTAGGAGGGAGGGTATTTGTGGATAGTGCGCCTGTCTTGGAAAAGGCTTGGGCCGCTAAATCTGGATTAGGTTGGGTTGGAAAAAACAGCAACTTGATTTCAAAACAAAAAGGATCTTTTTTCTTTTTAGCAGAACTCATTCTCGATTTGAATTTAGATGCCGATACAATTGTTACCGATCATTGCGGTACCTGCACAGCCTGTATAGACGCTTGTCCGACAGGCGCTATTGTTGGAGATAAAATCGTAGACGGAAGTAAATGCATTTCTTATTTTACCATTGAATTGAAAGAGAGTGTTCCAAGCGAATGGAAGGAAAAGTTAGATGACTGGGCTTTTGGTTGCGATGTGTGTCAGGATGTTTGTCCATGGAATCGATTTTCTATTTATCACAACGAGCCTCGTTTTTTTGCTGAACCAGAGCGCCTGAATCTTTCAAAAAGAGAATGGAAGGAAATGACAGAAGAAACCTTTAATGCTGTATTTGGAAAGACACCGCTCATGCGCGCTGGTCTGCATCACATTCAGTCAAGTGTAAAGGATTAATCTTCTTCCGGAAGTATTTCAGCCACGGTGAAAATTGATCCGGTGACTACGATTAAATCGTCTTTCGAACTTGCTGCCTTCGCAGCTTCTAAACCCGAATGAACGTTCGCATAGCAGCTTCCCTTCAACATAAATTCTAAAGCTTTTGCTTGAAGCTCTTCTTTCGGAAGTGCACGAGGAATATCGGCTTGAACTAAATAGTATTCCGCTTCTTTTGGTAATAATGACAACACTTGCGAATGGTCTTTGTCGTTCACCATACCAATTACGATGTGAAGTTTCTTGAATGAAAGCGTTTTTAGTTTTTCAACCAAAAAAGTAATGCCCTCTTCGTTGTGCGCCACTTCGGCAACAGTTAGTGGATGGTTGCCAAGAACTTGCCAACGTCCCATGAGATGGGTGTTTTCAATCACGCGAAGAAATCCATTTTCAATATTTTCATTCGAAATATTCCAATTCAATTTTTGAAGTTCAAGAAGAATTCCGAAGGAAGTTCTTTCGTTGAAAAGTTGGTAGCTCCCTTCTAAAGCAGATTTTGGGGGAAGTAGAGATGTGCTAAAAGTTACAGGTGCGTTTTTATTTTTCGCGATAGCGAGAATTTCCGCACGCGCGCGCGTTGGTATTTCACCCAGAACAACTGGAATTTTTTCTTTGATGATTCCTGCTTTTTCTTTCGCAATTAATTCGAGCGTATCTCCAAGGAACTGCATGTGGTCTTTGCTAATAGATGTAATGGCTGTCACGACGGGTTGAACAATATTCGTGCTGTCTAATCTTCCTCCCATACCGACTTCTATAACAGCGATGTCTACTTGTTCTTCAGCAAAGTAATGAAAGGCAAGCGCAGTAGTAATTTCGAAGAAGGAAGGCTCAATGCTTTTCCAACTTTCTTTCGAATGCTCAACGAAGTTCGCAACAAACGAAGGATCTATTTTTTTTCCGTTCACTCGAATGCGTTCTCGGTAGTCTTTGAGATGAGGAGAGGTGAAGAGTCCAACCTTGTATCCCGCTTCCATTAAAACGGATGCTGTGAGGTGTGAGGCGGATCCTTTTCCGTTTGATCCTGCAATGTGCACCACAGGAAATTTCAAATGCGGGTTTCCAAGAGCTGCGCTTAGTTGTGAAATGTTTCCGATGTCGGGTTTATAAGCTGCAGCTCCAATGCGATGAAACATAGGTAGCTGTGAGAAAAGATATTCTACGGCTTCTTCGTAATTCACAAGATTATTTTACAGACAACACAATGGTAATTGTGCCTGTTTGCGGAGTTGAGCTATTCGAACCGGTAAAAGTGCATTTGCGCGCAGCTTCCAAGGCTAGCCCGTTGTTGTAGGGAACATCTACCGTTATGTTTGAATTTACAACCGTTGCTTTAGTTACTTTTCCATTTTTGTCTACTGTAATACTTACAACCACTTTACCATTGGCAGTTGGCTTTTTAGATGTGCTTGGTGGGGTTAAGTTGCCTCTTCCTTTAAGTGACCAACTTGTTCCGTTCCCAAATCCGGTTCCTGTATAGTTACCTGAACCAGGACCGTTTCCACCTCCATCTCCACCACCTGTGCCGCCTCCTGTTCCACCATCTCCACCGCCGTTGCTTGCGTCGCTTCCGCCACCACCATTCAGTTGGTCTAGCATGTTGTCGAGCGCTGAAGGTTGCGGATTGGTTTGCGCGGTTTGTGTTCGGTCGGTTGAAGGTTTGTTCCTATTATCAACCGGAGTTTTTCTTTCTGAAATAGTTGGAGCTGAAATGTCGGCACCCAAATAAGATTCGGGCATAGGCGCGAAAGCAATTTCAACGGGAACAATTGCACCGCCTGCTTCCCCTTCTGCCGAGCCTTGTCCTTCACCTGCCGGATTTCCACCGCCGCCACCTCCGGGCTCTTCTTCTTTTTCAATCGGAGGAGCAGAGGCGAGTAAAAGAAAAACCAGAAGTAAAATAAGCAAGTGAGCACCACCGCTTGCCGCTGCACCAATAATTTTATTTTTCTTTTCTTCGGTCATTAGTCTGCTTTTTCAGTTGCAATGAAGGGAGTTCCTCCAATGGCTTGTATGCCTGAAAATATTTCAATCGTTTCTCCAGTAGGAACAGAACGGTCTACGCGCAAAAGCACTCGCTTGTCTTCTGAAGCACTAAGCTGTTCTTGAAGTTGATTCAAGATGACTGCTTTTTCAGACGGAGTGCCGTTTAGACTGTAGGCCAAGTCTTTTGTAATGGTTACTGAGATTCCAGCTGGATTTTCTTTTCCATTTCCTGCTTGTGGCTTGTCTATTTGTGCAGACAATTCTTGCACAGCACCCGCACTCGCAATGATGAAAAAGATAAGCAACATGAAGATGATGTCGGAGAGTGTGGACATGCCAGACTCTATATGTACTTTGTGTTTTCTTCCGAAGTTCATGGTGCCTCCTATTAGTTCATGGGTTCGTCAAGAATGTCTACAAACTCTACGGCGTGTGATTCCATGGTATTCACCAGTCTTCCAATGCGCGTTACCAATGTGTTGTATGCAACGTATGCCAACATACCTACAACCAATCCGGCTGCGGAAGAAATCATTTTAATGTAAAGACCTTGAGACACTACGCCGATTTCAATTTTACCTACGTTTGAAATGTCATGGAAGATGGTAATAACTCCAATCACCGTTCCTAAGAATCCGAACATCGGAGCAATAGATGCAATGATGGCAAGAATGGAGGTGTTCTTTTCCAGATTTGAAATTTCTAATTTCCCCGAATTCTCAATGGCACCTTTGATGTCTTCCAAAGGTTTGCCAATGCGCACAATTCCTTTTCCAATCATGCGTGCAACAGGAGTGTTGGTTGTTGCGCAAAGGTTTTTGGCAGAATCTAATTTTCCTTGATTGATGTATTGCTTAATGTTGGTCATGAAGTTTGAATCTTCTTTGTTCGCCTTCGCAACAGTTAACCATCTTTCAACGAAGATGTAAATGGTAACTACGCTCATGATTAAAAGCGGAATGTAGATATACCAACCTTTAAGAACTAAGTCTGTGATTGATAGTTTATCTGAACTTTCAGCAACGGGTGCTTGAAGAAATAAAATAGCTGACTCCATAATTTTTCGAATCTGTGTGTTTATTGTAACGTTCAAATTTGGAAAGAATTGCCCAAGAATTTTTGACCTTCGAATTTGAGTTATTCAGATGCGTTGGTTAATAGAACCCTCTTAAATGTATCGCGGGTCTTTTTTGAATGGAATTTTTTCGAGTTCGGTGCACTCGATTGAATAGGCGCCGAACTCTTCCAGGACGGTTCCTGTGATCTTGTAAATACCTCTGCCTCTGAAGTTGCCGAACGACGAGCTGTTTGGAAAGTGCACGGTGTCGAAGAACTGCAGCTCTTTGTCTAAGAAGGTTCCGAAACCCATGAGTTCTCCTTTGCTCGTTCGCGTCTTCTTCACATTAACAAGATACCCAACCGCGGAAATTTTTTTGTTTAGGTGGAAGGGAAGCTGTGCCGCTACCTCGGTAACCGTAAGTTCTTCAGATGCTAATTCAAAGGGCGAGCATAGCGGAAATCCAATGAGCTCCATTTCATCGAAGGCACTTTCCAACCAATCGTCTTGAAACTTCGGAAGTGTTAGATTCTTTTCGGGCTCTTCGAAAAGAGAAGGACCTGTTTCGAGTTTATCTGGATTCCCGTGAAAGTGCGTTTCCCACAACAAATCTTTTTTCGGTTTGTTGAATTTCCGGCAAGCACCAATGCGAATGAGCAGACTCATTTGTTCAACAGACACATGCGCTTGATCCATGAGTTGAGCAATGCTGCGAATGCCTTCATTCTGACGAAGTTTAAGAATGCGAATGATAGTATTCGTTTCTAGACTTTTCACCAATCCGAATCCCAAAATAATTTCATTGCCATGAAGTACGCACGTGGCATCGCTTTCCCAAATACATGGCGCAGAAATTTTCGCGCCGTGCTTCATAGCTTCAAGCACATAAATTTCGGTGTCGTAAAATCCACCGAAATGATTCAGTGTAGCCGTCATGTATTCAATGGGGTAGTAGGCCTTCAGAAACAAGCTCTGATAACTTTCAACCGCATAGCTTGCGCTGTGTCCTTTCGCAAAAGCATATCCAGCGAAACTTTCAATCTGTCTCCAAATTTCCGCAACATCGTTGAGTGCATTTCCTTTCGAAATTGCTTTTTCGAAAAATGATTCCTTCGTTCGTTCGAACTCTTCTCTTCCACGAAACTTTCCACTCATTCCTCTGCGCAATACATCGGCTTCATCCAAGGTGAGTCCACCGAAGTAGTGTCCAACTTTAATCACGTCTTCTTGATATACCATAACTCCGTAGGTCTCTGGCATAATCGCCAGCAGTTGCGGATGCGCGCGTTCGCGGGCTTTCGGATCGCGATGACGATGAATGAATTCTTTCATCATGCCGCTGCTGCTCACACCCGGACGAATGACCGAACTTGCTGCGACCAATCCCAAGTAGTCGTCTACTTGAAGTTTCGTGAGGAGCATGCGCATGGCGGGAGATTCAACATAGAAGCATCCGATGGCTTTTGCGTTGCTCAGCAAATCTTTAATGCGCTCGTCTTGCTTGAGTGGAGCAACTTGATGCAAATCGATTTCACGAAGGGGATATCTTTCTTTCACTAACTGAACAGCCTCTTTGATTTTTGCCAATCCGCGTTGTGAAAGAATGTCGAATTTGTGAAGACCAATGTCTTCCGCAACCACCATGTCGAACATAACAGTCGGGTGTCCTTTGGGTGGAAGAAAAGTTGCGGTGTAATTGTGAATGGGTTCATTTGAAATAAGAATCCCACATGAGTGAATGCTTAAGCTATTCGGGAAATCTTGCAGGAATGAGGCATAGCGCATGACGTTCTGCTGGTTCTTGTCGAGTGCATTCGGATTAAATTTCCCTCCACTAAGTAATTCAATTTCTTCAATGGGAAGTCCGAATACCTTTCCCAATTCACGAACGACCGCCTTGTATTGAAAGGTGTTGTAAGCTCCGAGCAGCGCTACATTTTGAAACCGCTCGAAAATGTATTCAGTAATCTCTTCTCTATCGGTCCACGAAAAATCAATGTCGAAATCCGGAGGGTTTTGTCGGTATAAATTAATGAACCGTTCGAAGTACAAATCCAGCTCAATCGGGTCTACATCTGTAATGCGAAGTAGGTATGCAATGACGCTGTTGGCACCGCTTCCACGGCCTACGTAGTAGTACCCGCGGTCTCTTGCGAATTGCGTAATGTCCCAGTTGATTAAAAAATAAGAAACGAAATTTTTCTGCTCAATAATTTCGAGTTCTTTTTGAATGCGTTCTTGAATAACCGAACGATTGTTCGGTTCGTTTCCATAACGATAAGCAAGACCTTCTTGCGTGAGTTGTCGAAGAAGATTCATATCTTCTTCTAAAGACCCTGTGAAAGTGTTTTGATTTTTTGAAACGGCGTGATTAACCTCTTCCTTCCAACAAAATTTTTCTGAAAATTGAAAGGTGTTTTTCAATAGATCAGGCGCACCTTCGAATTGCGATTCGAATTCGTTTCGCGAAAGAAAAACATCGCGTCTTTTACCATGTTGAGAAGGTTGAAGTCTGCTCAATAAAATATTGTTCTCTATGCATCGCAACAATTGATGCATGTTGAAGTGGCGCTGCGATTGAAAAGTAGAAGTCTGAAAAGCGAGCACTTTTTCTCGTTGTGATTTCCATTCACTTCTTTCAAAGATGGGAAGATCGGCAGAAGTCACACCGAGGAATTCTGTTTCATTCAAGTTGAATGCATTCTTCTTATATTTTTCGAACGGATAAATGGTTACGCAATGTTTCCATTGAGGCGCGCGCAATTCGAAGTCTTTTTTCTCATGCAGATGTTCTGAAAGGAACGTAGCGAGTTCATTCACACCGGCGGTGTTTTTCGCATAAGCCACAAACACTTGCTGAGCATCGTTACGGAAGTCAATTCCCCACAGTGGACGTATGTTATTTTTTTTCGAAAGTCGAAGAAAGTCGTGAAGCGTTGTTGTTGAATTTATTTCCGTAAGTGAAACAACTTCCGAATTGTTTTGTACGGCGAATTCAATAACGTTTTCTACGGTAAGAATTCCATAGCGCAAGCTGTAATACGAGTGAGCGTTGAGCAAGGTTAATCGAAAAGGGTAGGACCTTCGTTATCTCTTCTTTTTTTCGCGCGGGATTCTCCCATTCCAAATAGCTCAATGTGTTGATGAAGAATGAAGGAAGTTTCAGGAAGGAGGGCATCGCCAGTAGGCTTCAGTAAATCACTTCCTTCCGAATTTATATTTTTTATATCCGTACTTACTGGGTACGCATTCAATTCAAGACCTACTGCGGGCTGAAGAATGGAAGTGATATCTGCGAGATGCGCATGCGGATCGAGCCACAGTTCTTCTTGTTGTTTGGAAAGGATTAGCGGACAACGCGGGTGTCCGATTTGCATAAGCACTCCGGGAGGTGCGGCAGTTGTGACTATTGCGAAGGAATGCATGGTTTGTTGAGTTGAAGAATTTTCCCATTCATCGTATACTCCGGCAAATGCAAAAGGCATTCTTCCTGTTGAAAGAAATACGCAATGGGGAAATGACAGACCGCCGCGTTCAGGTCCTTCATAAAAGGCATCGGCAATTACCAAGCATCGCTTTCTTCGAATTGGAATTCGGAAGAATGGTTTTTCGAGAATGCCCTTCGAACCAGAAAAAAAGAACGAGTTGTCTTTGTTGTGATCACCTTCTGCGCGCGCGTTCAAAACATACTTCGGTTTATCTGCCCAAGCAGGTGTAAATCCGAACGTTGAATTTCGAATTTCAGATTTGTTTTCTTGCGTAATAATGAGACCTTGTTTTCCAGCACCGATGTTGGCTTGAGGTTTAAATAAAGCCCCTTTGCCTATTTCAGCACGAAAGGCTTTTTGAATTTCTTCAATTTTAGAAACTACCGCGTAACGTCCACACATGCTGCAAAATTAAGAAGTTAGTTTGTAGTGAATTTACGAAACAAACTCGGAAAGTACTTCCTCAATAAATTTTTTCGCTGTAGGAATATTCTCGATGTGTCCCATGTGTCCAATTTCAGGAACAATGGTGATTTTTGCTGAAGGAAGAAGGATCCACTCGGTCTTCATTTTTTCCAATGAAAGCACCTTGTCGTTCGCTCCAGCGAAATAGTGAATTGGGAATTCAGCTTTTTGAAGAAATGTAATCGAAGACTCTCGTTCGCGCATAGCGCGTAAACTTTGCACAATGCTCTCGGCAGACATGCTTTCGATTTTTTCAAGTTGTTCGTTTATAGCAATTCGGTGCGCATCTGCATTGTGAAACAGCCCATCGATAAGGTTTACCGCGTATAGTGATTTGTGTTTTTCTGCTGCTTCAATAGCGCGCAGGCGGTCTTGTTTTTTTAACTCGCTATCAGCATCTGCTGTTGAATGAAAAAATGCGAGTGTTTTTGTTTTAGATGGAAATAATTTCGCCAAATGAGCCGCCACATATCCACCCATTGAATGGCCAATCCAGATGTATTCGTCTGACTCTTCAAAATCTATTTGTTGAAGAATGTGCTGCGCATAATCTTTTATTGAGTCTGTCGGAAGAGAATCTTTGTTGCCATGTCCCGCCATTTGCGGTGTGTAGAAAGAAAAAGTGGAAGGGAGTAATTCCTTCCACATTTCATTGTTTCCTAAAAAGCCATGAATGGCAATTATTTTTATCATTGAACGCGCTCCCATGTTTGTGTGCGATAAACAAATCCCCAGTACCCACGTACTTCCAATCTGTTTGCATCGCCTGATTTAAGCCACATTTCACAGCGATAAATGTCGCCGTTGTTTGGGTCGCAGATGGTACCGTCTTTATACATGCTACCGTTCCATTTCATGTTGCGAACGACATCCATACCGATCATAGGTTGGTCTTTCCTGTCGTCTTTACACTCGACGCATTTGGGATTTTGATTGGCCCATTCTGAACGGAAGAGTTGAATAATTTTTCCATACAGTTCACCATTCTGTTCTCTGATTTCTAGAATGCTCTTCGGTAGTCCCGTTTTGTCATCGATTGTTTTCCATTTTCCAACAACGGTTTGAGCAGATAATGTTGTTGTAGCGAAAACAAGAATTGCTAAAAATAAATTAGTTTTCATAAAGATTTTTTTTTTCAAAATACTAAAGTTTGTGCTTAGACAATCTTGTTGTTCTTAATTTTTTTCTAATGAGAGCATTCAAGTCGAATCCAACAAGCAGAATAACCATATTTAAATTCAACCAAATTAGAATCACCATAAGTGTTCCAAGAGAGCCGTAAAGCTTGTTGAATTGAGCGAAGTTTTCAAGGAAGTAGCTAAAGCCAAAGGATGTTGCGATGAGCAAAACGGTTGTAAAAATACTGCCTGTGTTTAAGAATTTCCAATTTTTACGAATGCGCATGTTCATTCCAGAGTTGTACAAAATAGTAATGATACAATACACGAAAGCTATAGAAATAGTCCATTGCCCGAAAGTTAAAAACGGAATGATTCCCTTGTCGCCAATGATTCCATTTTCGTGCATGATAAGAAAAGTGCTTTCGCTGAGCGAAATGAGAATCATGGCGAGAAGGAACATGATTCCAAGAACGAGCATCATGATAAAGCTTAAAATTCGAACAATGAATGGGTGAGCGGAAGCTTCTAAATGCTGACTGTTTTGAAAGGCTTGCATGATTGCATTCATACTTGCAGATGCGTAGTAAAACATCAAGACGAAACCGATAGACAACAAGGTCGATTGTTTTTTATTAATCAAGTCATAAAGTGTTCCTTCAATAAATTGAAAGGTATCTCCCGGCAGAATGCTTTTTATTCCAAGGAAAACATCTTCTTGGAAATTGTCAATAGGGATGAAAGGTATTAAGGTAAATAGTGTAATAATAGCTGGAAAAAAAGCTAGAAATACTCTGAAAGAAATACTCGCCGAACGCATTGTGGTGCGCACATCTGAAAAGGCAATGATTAAGAACGAAGAAATTTCCCAAAGATTTAATCCACCAAATCCATAAGGATGGTACCGTTCGAGGAAGTGACGAACTTTAAAGAGCCAAGCGGCATAGCGTTTGAATTTTTTCGGGCTCATTTTACTGCTTTCAAACTTAAATCAAAACTTTGCACATGGTGCGTAAGTGCGCCCATACTGATGTAGTTTACACCGGTTTCAGCATAGCTCACCAAAGTGTTTTCATTAATTCCACCGCTCGCTTCTGTTTCTACTCTGCCATGAATATGCAATACAGCTTCACGAAGTTTTTCAGGAGTGAAATTATCAAGCATAATGCGAAAAGCCACGCCTGTTTCGATCACCTCATCTACTTCTTCAAGATTGCGTGTTTCTACTTCAACCTTAATCGTTAAATTTCGTTTTTTTATGAATTCAGAGATCTTGCTAAGAGCAGGTTTCACGCCACCTGCAAAATCGATGTGATTGTCTTTCACTAAAATCATATCGTACAGCGCATATCTGTGATTGTATCCACCTCCAATTCTTACGGCTTCTTTTTCGAAGTATCTGAAATTTGGAGTGGTCTTGCGCGTGTCGAGAAGTTTACAATTGGTATGCGAAATCATTTGCACAAGGCGATGCGTTTCAGTTGCAATACCGCTCATGCGTTGCATAACATTCAAAACGAGTCTTTCAATGGTTGTGATGCTTTGACTTTTCCCTTCAACAATAAATGCAATTTCGCCTTTTTTAACTTCGGCTCCATCTTCAATAAATGTGGTCACTTTCAAAGTTGAATCGAAAGCATGAATGATTTTTTCGGCAATGGTTACTCCGGCAATTATACCGTTGTCTTTAACAATTAATTGAGCTTTACCAATCGCACTGTCTGGAATAGTAGCGAGTGTTGTGAAATCACCTGGACCAATATCTTCATTCAAGGCTTCTGCAAGCCATTTGTCAAAGTCAAATGCATTCATGTCGCGAAGTTATGAATTCCAATCTTCGAATAGTTAACTTTGGAACTATGATTAAAAAGGGATTATTACTTTTCATAACTGTTTTTCTTTCTTATGCGGAAGGCTACACGCAACTTTTCCCTTGGTATGTTCAAGTGAGTGAGGATTTTCTTTTAGGTAAAACAAGCTTTGAAAACGACATTCGGTTTAGTTTGGTTGCCGCTAACCGGTCTACAAAATCGTGTTATTTATTGTTTGAAGTGAATTGGGCATTTGAAGAAATGGCTGCTGCTGCCGAGAAGGAAGGGATTACTCTAAAAGTCATTTCAGGAGGAAGGAATTTCAACATGCAAAAAGCCATTTGGGAAAGAAAGTGGAACGCTCGACGTCCGAATTTCAAATCAGACAAAGAGACTGCCTTGGATATTTTGAAATACAGCTCAATGCCCGGCACCTCTCGTCATCATTGGGGAACAGACCTCGATATTAATTCACTCGAGCCTAGTTACTTTGCAAGTGGAAGAGGGAAGCTGGAATACGACTGGCTTCAGAAGAACGCTGCGAATTTTGGATTTTGTCAGACCTATGACAACAAAACGATTGCTGGAAGAACAGGTTATTCCGAAGAGAAGTGGCATTATTCCTACATGCCAATTTCGTCGGTTATACTAAATCAGTACAATGAGCAGATTAATTATGAAAGGCTCACCGGTTTTCTCGGAAGCGCTACTGCAAAGGAAATCGAAGTCACTCGCGTTTTCGTCAATGGTATTTCTACCACATGTTTTTCGCTTACTTTTCCTTAATCAGTTTTTTCAAATCGTTTCCAATATCTTTTCTGAAATACTTTCCAGAGAAGGAGATGGTGTCGGCGGCTTCGTTACTTTTTCCAATGGCTTCGTGAAGTGAACCTCCGTATGCAGTTGCTGTAAGCACTCTTCCGCCGTTGGTAACCACTTTTGCGCCGTTCTTTTTTGTGCCTGCGTGAAAGATTATGCAATCACGGGCATTTTCAATATTTGAAATTTCTTTGCCCTTTTCCGAAGATTCAGGGTAACCTTTCGAAACGAGCATGGTCGTTGTGCAATAGCGCAGGTCTACCTGAATGTCACATTCTCCAAGTGTTTGAGTGGCTATGCCTTCGAACAAATGCAACAAATCGCTTTTAATGCGCGGAATAACAACTTCTGTTTCAGGATCACCCATGCGGCAATTGTATTCGATCACGTAGGGTTCGTTTCCAACCTTTATAATTCCGAAAAAGATAAATCCGCGGTAGTCTATACCGTCGGCTTTCAATCCTTTCACAGTTGGAATAATAATTTGCGCTTCGATTTTGTCGATGAATTCAGGTGTGCAAAACGGAACAGGAGAAACGGCACCCATTCCACCCGTATTCAAACCGATATCTCCTTCGCCAATGCGTTTGTAATCTTTGGCTTCAGGAAGTACTTTATAGTTGTTTCCGTCTGTCATGATGAATACAGAGCATTCAATTCCCTTTAAAAACTCTTCAATGACAACCGTGCTAGAAGCCTCACCGAATTTTTTATCTGAAAGCATGGCTTTCAATTCTTTTTTAGCTTGCGCTAAATCTTCAAGAATGACAACTCCTTTCCCCGCAGCAAGGCCAGAGGCTTTTAGCACGTATGGTGATTTAAGGGTGTCTAGGTAGGCTTGTCCCTCTTTTAAGGTTTCGTGAGTAAACGACCCGTATTTCGCTGTTGGAATGCCGTGTTTTGCCATGAACTTTTTCGCGAAGTCTTTGCTTCCCTCTAGTTGGGCAGCAACTGAATTGGGACCAATTACCGCAACTCCAACAAGGGCCTTGTCTTTTTCGAAGAATTCGACAATCCCTTTAACCAATGGATCTTCGGGTCCAACGATAACCATTTTAATGCCGTGTTCAATTACGGCTTTTTTTATTGATTTGAAATCTGTAGGGTCAATGGAAAGGTTGGTTCCGAAAGCTTCTGTGCCCGCATTTCCCGGAGCAATAAAGATGTCGTGTATAAGGGAACTTTGTGAAATTTTCCATGCGAAAGCATGCTCTCTGCCACCGGAACCTAAGATTAATACATTCATGCTCTGAGTTTTTGCAAAGAAACAATGCATTGACGGCTACTCTCAATTCAACTTACTAACAGAAAAAAGCGCTAGGCAGAAGATATTTGGGTTTATTGTTGAAAAATGCCTATATTTGCAACTGAAATTAAGTAATTGAACAACGAGAGAGGGGGTTTTAACCCCTCTTTTTTTTAGTCATGATAACAGTTGCAGAAATAGAAAAATTGGTGAACGCCAAGATAGCCGAAACGGACACCTTGTCCGATGCTTTTATCGTTTCTATTTCCGTTCGTCCAGGAAATGCCATTGAGGTGTTGCTCGATAAAGATTCAGGATTGAATGTGGAGGATTGTAAGAAGATAAGTCGACATGTGGAGTCTTCGTTGGATCGTGAAAAGGAGGATTTCTCAATGGAAGTTTCTTCTCCTGGTGTTGGAAAGCCCTTGGTGGTTCATCGACAGTATGTTAAGAATGTTGGAAGAACAGTGAAGGTGAAAGTGGGTGAAGGAGAGAAGTACGAAGGCGATTTGGCCGAAGTAAGTGAGACAGGAATTGTATTGAAGTACCAAGAAAAAGAGGCGCTTTCCGGAAAAAAGAAAAAAGAATGGGTGGAAAAAACAGTCACCCTTGCATTTGATAACATAAAAGAAACCAAAGTAGTAATACGTTTCAACTAACCTTGTCACTATGAAAGGACTAAACCTAATAGAGTCTTTTGCAGACTTTAAAGAATTCAAAAACATCGACCGCGAGACGATCACAAACATCTTGGCGGAAATGTTCAAAGCTATGATTGTAAAGCGCTGGGGTGCTGAAGATGGCTTTGACATAATTATTAACGCAGAACGCGGGGACTTAGAGATTTGGCGTACCCGTCAAGTTGTTCCAGACGGAGAACTTGATGACGAAGTTGCTGAAATCGAGGTGAGCATGGCTCAGAAGATTGTAGACGATCTCGAGGTTGGTGAAGAATTGATTGAAGAGATTAAAATCGAAGATTTCGGTCGCCGAAATATTATGGCCATGGGTCAAGTATTGAAGAATCGTATTCAAGAACTCGAGAAAGATCATATCTATCAGAAGTACAAGGAGCGCATTGGAGAAATTATCTCTGGTGAAGTTTACCAAGTGTGGAAGCGTGAGATTCTTGTTCTTGACGACGAGAACAACGAGCTGATTATGCCAAAGGATCAACAGATTCCTTCTGACTTCTACAAAAAAGGAGATACGATTCGTGCGGTTGTTTATCGCGTAGACTTACGCAACAACAGTCCACAAATTATTCTTTCTCGTACAGCTCCAGAATTCTTAGAGAAGTTATTCGAACAAGAAGTTCCAGAGGTATTTGATGGATTAATTACCATTAAGAAAATTGTTCGTGAACCAGGCGAGCGCGCTAAAGTAGCCGTTGAAAGTTACGATGATCGTATTGATCCAGTAGGTGCATGCGTAGGTATGAAAGGTTCACGTATTCACGGAATTGTTCGTGAGCTGCGCAACGAAAACATCG
>JBILTF010000072.1:0-11953 GCA_044371675.1 Flavobacteriales bacterium | reverse complement strand
TGGACGGTCGGTCGTCAACTCTTCGAAAGTGGAAGCCACTTTGAAGCGAGTACCTGGAGTTACCGGATTTAATTTCTTAATGCCCATTTCCTCTTCTGTTAGATGTTAGAATAAAAGTCAATTGTCTCACCAGCAGCCAACTTCACGATAGCTTTCTTGTAGCTTGCGCTTCTTCCTGAAACAACTCCTGCCTTTGTATTACGATATTTGGTCTTTCCGTCGTAACGAAGGGTGTTGATTTGCATAACTGTCACACCGTAGTTTTTCTCGATCGCTTTTTTGATTTCAATCTTATTAGCGGTCAATGCTACCACGAAGCCGTACTTGCCCTGCTTTTCTTGGATTCCGGTCATTTTCTCCGTAACCAATGGTCGAATAAGTATTTCGCTCATGACAGTTATTTTTTAAGAATGTTAGTTACCATTTCGTGTGCGTTGCCTACGAAAACAATTTGATGGCTGCTCATAATGTCATATGTGTTCACCATGCTAGCGATTTGCACGTTAGCGCCCTGAATGTTACGTGAGCTCAAATAAAGGCTATCGTTTCTTTCTGGGATAAGGATAAGAGATTTACGACTGTTTAAAGAAAGATTCTTTAATACATTCAAAAATTCACTTGTTTTCGGCTTATCAAAAGATAAAGCATCAACCAACATAATTCCATTTTCCTTTGCCTTGTAGCTTAAAGCTGAAGCGCGGGCCAAACGAGTTGTGCTTCTGTTCACTTTGATATCGTATGCTCTTGGACGTGGACCGAATACGCTACCTCCTTGACGGAACAACGGATTCTTTGCACTACCCTTACGAGCACCACCAGTACCTTTTTGCTTGTGTAATTTCTTCGTAGAACCGTGAATCTCACCTCTGTGCTTAGTCTTGTGCGTACCAGTGCGTTGAGCAGCTAGGTAACGTTTTACGTCTAAGTAAATCGCGTGATCATTCGGTTCGATCCCGAATACTTCTGCGTCAAGTTCAACGGAGCTTCCCGTCTTTTGACCTTGTATGTTGAATATATCCAGTTTCATATTACTTAATGATATAGACGGTTGAACCATTGTAGCCTGGGATTGCGCCTTTAACAAGAATTAAATTCTCATCTGCCAATACCTTAAGAACCTCTAAATTTTGCAGTGTGCGTTGGTTTCCACCTGTTCGTCCTGCCATGCGCATTCCCTTGAATACACGTGATGGGTCAGACGACGCTCCTAACGATCCTGGTGCACGTAGACGGTTGTGTTGTCCGTGAGTGCTTTCTCCTACCCCACTGAAACCGTGGCGCTTTACAACACCTTGGAATCCTTTTCCTTTCGAAGTCCCGATTACATCTACGTTCTCTCCTTCGGTGAATAACTCAGTGATTGTTACAACATCACCTAAGTTCATCTCTGTTTCGAAGTCATGGAACTCAGCGATAAATCGCTTTGGAGTTGTTCCAGCTTTTTTGAAGTGACCTTGCATTGGCTTAGAAGTGTTTTTCTCCTTCTTTTCGCCATATGCTAGCTGAACAGCGGTATAGCCATCCTTTTCCAAGGTTCTTACTTGGGTCACTACACATGGACCAGCTTCTATCACTGTGCATGGGATGTTTTTCCCAGCGGCACTGTAGACGCTAGTCATACCGATTTTTTTACCAATTATGCCTGGCATGTGTTTGTATATTTAATTGTTAAACTTTGATTTCTACTTCCACTCCGCTAGGCAATTCTAGCTTCATCAATGCATCTACAGTTTTCGATGAAGAGCTGTAAATGTCTAACAAACGCTTGTACGAATTCAATTCGAACTGCTCACGCGCTTTCTTGTTCACGTGTGGTGAACGAAGCACTGTGTAAATGCGCTTGTGTGTTGGCAACGGAATTGGTCCGTTTACAACAGCCCCGGTCGACTTCACAGTCTTCACAATTTTCTCAGCAGACTTATCTACTAAGTTGTGATCGTAGGACTTTAATTTAATTCTAATCTTTTGAGCCATGTAGGTTCTATATATTATGCGTTTTTGCCTTTTGCCTTTGCAATTACTACTTCAGCTACGTTGTTCGGAGCTGGCGCGTAATTATTGAATTCCATTGAAGAAGTTGCACGACCTGAAGTGATGGTACGTAAGTCAGTTACATATCCGAACATTTCAGAAAGAGGCACTTTACCACTGATTACAGTTGCTCCGCTACGCTCGCTTGTTCCTTCGATCATACCACGACGCTTGTTCAAGTCACCAATTACATCACCCATGTTTTCAGATGGAGTAACGATTTCAAGTTTCATGATAGGCTCAAGGATAATGGGCTTACACTTCGGTGCTGCTTCGCGGAAAGCCATCTTAGCGCACAATTCAAATGAAAGTGCATCCGAGTCAACTGCGTGGAAAGATCCATCATTCAACTCAACTCTCATTGTGTCTATATTGTATCCAGCTAATACACCGTTGATCATTGCTTCCTTAAATCCTTTTTCGATAGAAGGGATAAATTCACGAGGAATGTTACCACCTTTAATGTTATTAACGAATACCAAACCGCTCTTCTCAGCATCGTCGTTCGGTCCGATATTGATAACAATATCTGCGAACTTACCACGACCACCCGATTGCTTCTTGAATACTTCTCTGTGGTTTGACGCCGCAGTAATAGCTTCCTTGTAAGATACTTGAGGTGCACCTTGGTTACACTCTACCTTAAACTCACGACGAAGACGGTCTATGATAATTTCCAAGTGTAACTCACCCATACCCGAGATTACTGTTTGACCAGTCTCATCGTCTGTGCGCACGCGGAATGTTGGATCTTCTTCGGCTAATTTAGCCAAAGCCATACCTAACTTATCACTGTCTGCCTGAGTCTTAGGCTCAATCGCTAAACCAATTACCGGCTCAGGGAATACCATTGACTCTAGAACGATTGGGTGTTTTTCATCACACAACGTATCTCCAGTTTTAATATCTTTAAATCCTACTACTGCTCCAATATCTCCAGCACCTAAAACTTCAATTGGATTCTGCTTGTTAGCGTGCATTTGGAAGATACGTGAGATACGTTCTTTGTTTCCGCTACGCGCGTTCAATATATAAGACCCTGCATCTAATTTTCCACTGTAAGCACGAGTAAATGCTAAACGTCCTACGAATGGGTCAGTTGCAATTTTGAAAGCTAAACCTGCGAACGGCTCATCTAAAGATGGACGGCGGGTAAGTTCTTCTCCGGTATCAGGGTGAGTACCCGTAATACTTTCCTTATCTAAAGGTGATGGCATTAACTCCATAACCAAATCCAACATGGTTTGAACTCCTTTGTTCTTGAAAGAAGAACCACAAACCATTGGAACAATTTTCATATCAATAACAGCCTTACGAAGTGCGTCAAGAATTTCACGCTCCGTGATACTGTTTGGATCTTCGAAGAATTTCTCCATCAAAGACTCGTCATAATCTGCAACCGCTTCTAGAAGTTTCTCGCGATACTCTAAAGCCTCATCCATCATGTCCGCTGGAATTTCTACCTCTTGGTAAGTCATTCCTTTGTCATGCTCATTCCAAACCATTCCACGGAAGTTAATCAAATCAACAACACCCGTGAAATCATCTTCAGCACCTATAGGTAATTGAAGTGGAACTGCATTGCTTCCCAACATCTCTCTAACTTGCTTAACCACGTTTAAGAAGTCAGCTCCTTGACGGTCCATTTTGTTAACGAAACCGATACGAGCAACATTGTAGTTGTTAGCCAAACGCCAGTTAGTTTCTGACTGAGGCTCTACTCCATCTACCGCAGAAAACAAAAACACCAATCCATCCAAAACACGCAATGAACGATTTACCTCAACGGTAAAGTCAACGTGGCCAGGAGTATCGATAATATTAATGTGATAAGATTGATTACGATACATCCAATCAACTGTAGTAGCTGCTGAAGTAATGGTTATACCACGCTCCTGCTCTTGCGCCATCCAGTCCATTGTAGCCGCACCATCGTGAACTTCTCCAATCTTGTGATTTACACCAGCATAATAAAGAATACGCTCTGTAGTCGTTGTCTTACCCGCATCAATGTGGGCAGCAATTCCAATATTTCTTGTATATAAAAGGTCGCGTGACATACTTCTTCTTCTTTATCTTAATTTAGAAACGGAAATGTGAGAATGCTTTATTTGCTTCAGCCATTCTGTGAACATCTTCCTTCTTTTTGAAAGCTGAACCTTCACCTTTTGACGCAGCTACGATTTCGTTAGCCAATTTCTCAGCCATGCTCTTCTCGTTTCTCTTGCGAGAATATCCGATTAACCACTTCATTGCCATTGAATTCTTACGATCCTCACGGATAGGTGAAGGAATCTGGAAAGTTGCTCCACCTACACGGCGGCTTCTAACCTCTACTGCTGGAGTTACGTTCTCTAACGCTTTCTTCCAAATTTCTAATCCATCTTCGCTAGTCTTACTCGCTACACGATCGATTGCATCATAAAAGATTGAAAAGGCTACCCCTTTCTTTCCTTGAAGCATTAAATTATTAACGAACTTCGTTACAGTAACCTCGTTGAACTTCGGATCTGGAAGTACCGCAATTTTTTTGGCTTTTCTTCTTCTCATTGCAAAATATTCTTAATGCGATTATTTTTTAACTTTTGGACGCTTCGTACCGTACTTAGATCTTCTTTGACCACGACCGTTTACACCGGCTGTATCCAAAGCTCCGCGAACGATGTGGTAACGAACACCTGGTAAATCTTTCACACGACCACCACGAACCAATACAATGCTGTGCTCTTGTAGGTTGTGTCCTTCTCCGCCGATGTAGGCGATGATTTCAAAACCATTCGTTAAACGAACCTTAGCCACTTTACGTAATGCTGAGTTTGGTTTCTTAGGAGTAGTGGTGTACACTTTAGTACAAACCCCACGACGCTGCGGACATGAGGTTAAGGCAGCTGATTTACTGCGATAGGTCTTTGGTGTGCGACCCTTTTTGATTAACTGTTGAACTGTTGGCATTGTTATAAAAGTTCCTTTATTTCACTATTTTTAATACGAGTACACGACTCGGAAAATTCGGGGTGCAAATGTACATCACGATTTGACATTCACAAGCACTAATTTCAATTTCTTTCTAAAAAAAACAAAATAGCCTTGTAATTCATTGATTTTCAACTTAAAAAATATGAGACGAAGACCATTTTTTTTTCGATATAAACCGCTGCATACCCCATTTATTCATTTTTTCTCGTCTGTGGAGCCACTAATCGTTGAAAAAAGCCAATACACTTTCCACAATAAAATTGAGTTCCTCTGAAGTCATTTCTGTGTGAATGGGTAACGACAAAACTTCACTTGACAAGCGCTCGCTGATGGGCATTGACCCTTTTGGATAACGCATATTCTCAAAGGCTTTTTGAAAATGCAATGGAAGCGGGTAATAGATCATACTCGGCACTCCATTCTTTTCCAAGTGAGATCTTAATGCATCTCTCTGCCCGTTTAAAATGCGCAATGTATACTGATGAAAAACATGTGTCCCTTCATTGATCCTTTTCGGCGTAGAAAGACCAGCTACCTGAAGAGCATTGTCATAGAAATTCGCAACAGATCTGCGAGCTTCCGCGTATTCGTCAAGGTGCTTTAGCTTAATGTCCAATATTGCTGCTTGTATTGTATCCAAGCGAGAATTCACTCCAATTACATCGTGATAATAACGAACTTTTTGTCCGTGATTCGCAATCATTCGCAAATTAGCTGCAAGTTCGTCGTTGTTGGTGAACAATGCCCCTCCATCGCCAAAACAACCTAAGTTTTTTGACGGGAAAAAGCTTGTGCATCCAATATCCCCAATTGTTCCAAGAAATTTCGTCTCTCCCGAATTCATTGTGTAGGATGCGCCTAAAGCTTGAGCGGTGTCTTCAATGACAAATAAATTATGCTTCTTGGCTATGTCCAGAATGGCGTTCATATCTGCTCCCTGACCGAACAAATGCACGGGAACTATCGCTTTTGTCTTCAGTGTAATAGCCTTTTCAATTTCAGCTGGGTCAATCGTGAAATCGATTTCATTTACTTCCACTAAAACAGGAACCAATCCCAATAGCGCCATTACTTCCGCGGTGGCCACATAGGTAAAAGAAGCTGTTATCACTTCATCGCCCGGCTTTAATCCCAATCCCATCATTGCAATTTGCAATGCATCTGTCCCATTTGCGCAAGGAATGACGTGCTTCACATTTAGATAACTTTCTAAATTAGTTTGAAACGTCTTCACCTCTGCTCCATTGATAAAGTTCGCGTTCGTCATAACATTAATTACCGCTGCGTCTACCTCTTCTTTGATTTTCAAGTATTGTTTCTTGAGATCAACCATTTGAATATTAACTGACATGTATTGAAATTTAAGGGCAACAAAATTAAGCTTTAGTTTCCAATGAATAACATTTACTTTCGCAATATGAAGAAACTAACTCTCCTTGCACTTCTGCAATTGGCATGCTTTTTTTCATTTGGCCAATGGCAAGTCCGTGACTCTTCACTTTTCAATCCGCATGTAACCGTTGGTTACGGATACTCGACTCCTGGCGGAGACTTAGCTAATAGGTTCGGAAATAACGGAAGCCTTGAGGTGGGATTCCATGTGAAGGATAAAAAAAATTGGTACTACGGTGTTCAGTTCAATTACCTATTTGGAAATAAGGTTCATGAGCCGAATTTGCTTAGTAATCTGCTTACCTCACGTGGAGAGATTCTAGACGAACAGGGGCAAATTGCAACAATGTTCATTCAAGAAAGAGGATTCAACGTCTTTTTACAAGGTGGGAAATTGTTTCCGATTATTGGTCCCAATATAAACTCCGGCCTATTGATAACAGCCGGCGTTGGACTGATTCAGCATAAAATAAGGCTTGAACATCAAGAAGCGAAAATTACACAGCTAGAGGGAGATTATTTAAAAGGATATGACCGATTAACGAATGGACTTTCGGTTAATCAGTTTATTGGCTACTATCATTTAAGTAACAACAGACTCATTAATTTTTACATCGGGGCTCAAGCAACGGAAGGATTTACACAGAGCAGAAGAGAATGGAATCTCGATACGCAAACACAGGACACTGCGAAGCGTTTAGACATACTTTTTGGTTTGCGTGCAGGGTGGATTTTGAACTTGTATGAGCGTGCACCCAATGACTTCTACATCTATTAACATGTTTCGATTTATTTATTCTATTGTTTGGCAAATCATTGAAGTTTTTCTTCCATTTGCTGGTCTATTTAGTAAGAAAATTCGGACAGGAAATTTTGGACGAGGAAAAACTATTTCTTCATTAAAAAAATGGCGCAATTCCATTCCGATTGACGCAGAAGTGATTTGGTTTCATTGTGCCTCTTTGGGTGAATTCGAGCAGGGGCGACCCGTGATGGAAGCTCTTAAAAAACAACATTCAAATTCAGTAATTGCACTTACTTTTTTCTCTCCCTCTGGATACGAAGTGCGGAAGAGTTATTCAGGTGCAGATTGGATTGGATACCTTCCTCTCGACACCTTTTTCAACGCTCAGAAATTTGTTAAAATCCTTCGTCCTGAACAAGCCTTTTTCGTGAAGTATGAATTTTGGATGAACTATTTCCTTCAACTTAAAAAAAGCAAAACGCAACTCTTTTGCATTTCAGTAATTCTGCGCGAAGAGCAACGTTTTTTCAAATGGCATGGGTTCGTCTGGAAGCCAATGCTGAAGTCTGTTACACATTTTTTTGTTCAGAACGAAAGCACACTTCAGCTCTTAAATAAAATTAAATTTTTCAATATTGAAATGTCCGGAGATACCCGGTTCGATCGTGTGATTGAAATTGCAAAATCTCCTGTTGAACTGCCCTGGATTTCTTCCTTCAAAAAAAATGATTTTCTTGTCGTTTTAGGATCTAGCTATACCGAAGAAGAATCACTTATTGAAATGCTTCTTTCGCGAATTCCTGATATAAAAGTTTGCGTTGTTCCGCATGAAATTCATTCAACTCGAGTTCAAGAATCTTTGATGCGTTTTGAAAGCTTCGGGGCTGTATTACTGTCTTCCTTTCAACCAGAAAAAAACATTGAAGCGCGCGTGCTCATTGTTGACTCCATTGGAATGCTTTCTTCTATTTACGCAGAGTCAAATGCAGCTGTGCTAGGGGGTGGATTTGGGAAGGGACTGCACAACTCTCTGGAAATTGCTGTTTACGGAGTACCGATGGCCTTTGGACCGAATTACAAGAAGTTTCAAGAAGCGGTTGACCTCGTTCAATTAGGTGCTGCTTTTCCTTTAGAAAATCTTGAAGAACTTTCGTCGTTTATTGAACATTCACGCTATGAAAATTCAATTCCAAACGACGGGAAAAAATATGTTGAAGAACATGCTGGTGCGACTTCTGGAATTTTAAAAGGAATAGAAAAATACAGCGCTTAGGTAGCGTATCTTTGCCTATCAAATTTTCACTATGAGCGACAAAAAAATCATCTTTTCCATGGTGGGTGTAAATAAGTACACTCCTACTGGCAAGCACATTATAAAAGACATTTACCTTTCGTTTTATTACGGAGCTAAGATTGGCATCATTGGTTTGAACGGTGCTGGTAAATCTACCGTTATGAAAATCATTGCAAACCTTGACCAAGAGTTTCAAGGCGATGTTGTTTGGTCTGCAGGATATTCTGTTGGATACCTTCCACAAGAACCGCAATTGGACGACACTAAAACGGTTCGCGAAATTGTTGAGGAAGGCGTTAAGCCTATCACAGACGTATTGAAAGAGTACGAAGAAATTAACATGAAGTTTGGCGACGAAGAAATTCTGAACGACCCTGACAAAATGCAGTCGTTAATGGATCGTCAGGCTGCTGTTCAAGATAAAATTGAAGCGTTAGGCGGATGGGATTTGGATACGAAGTTATCTATTGCTATGGATGCGCTGCGTTGTCCGGATGAAGATTCGCTTATTGAAAAATTAAGTGGTGGAGAACGTCGACGTGTTGCATTGTGTAGACTACTTCTTCAAAATCCGGATGTCCTGTTATTGGATGAGCCTACAAACCACTTGGACGCCGAAAGCGTTGAATGGTTGGAGCAACACTTGCAACAATATCCCGGAACTGTGTTGGCCGTTACCCACGACCGTTATTTCTTGGACAATGTAGCGGGATGGATTCTTGAGTTGGATCGCGGAGAAGGTATTCCGTGGGAAGGTAATTACACCGAGTGGTTAGAACAAAAATCGAAGCGTTTGGCTGCTGAGGAAAAACAAGAAAGCAAGCGTAGAAAAATTTTGGAGCGCGAATTAGAGTGGGTTCGAATGAATCCGAAGGGACGTCAAGCGAAAAACAAAGCGCGTATTCAGAATTACGATAAAATGATGGCTGAAGGCGAGCGTGAAAAAGACGCGAAGCTTGAGCTTCCAATTCCGAACGGTCCTCGTTTAGGAAATGACGTTATTGATGCGATCGAAATTTCGAAATCATATGGGGATCGCTTGTTAATTGAAAACCTTTCGTTCAAGCTTCCTCCTGCTGGAATTGTTGGTGTTATTGGGCCGAATGGTGCTGGCAAGACTACGATGTTCCGCATGATCATGGGTGAAGAAACACCAGATAGCGGTGAGTTTAAAGTTGGAGACACTGTGCAAATTGGTTACGTGGATCAACGTCACGGAGAAATTGACGCCAATAAGAGTGTCTATGAAGTAATTAGTGGCGGAAACGAAGTCATTGACTTAGGAGGGCAAACTATTAACTCTCGCGCCTACTGCAGTAAGTTCAACTTTGCCGGTGGAGATCAACAAAAGAAATGCGGCGTGTTATCGGGTGGAGAACGAAATCGTTTACACCTCGCAATGACTTTGAAGACAGAAGCTAACGTGCTTTTACTCGATGAGCCAACGAACGACATTGACATAAACACGCTTCGCGCACTGGAGGAAGGAATTCAAAACTTTGCGGGATGTGCAGTTGTGATTAGTCACGACCGCTGGTTCTTAGATCGCATTTGCACACACATACTTGCTTTCGAGGGCGATTCACAAGTGTACTATTTCGAAGGTTCTTATTCCGAATATGAAGAGAATAAAAAGAAACGATTGGGCGATACGGGACCGACTCGAATCAAATATAAAAAGCTGACTCGATAGTTAAAAAACATCTGAATAGCGCTCGAAAGGCGCTATTCACTTTTTAGGTTGTAAAAGAAAATGCTTCGCTTTCTTTCCTAATTGTTTCTCACTAACCGAAAATTTCCTTCACGCGTTTTTCTCGGTAGGAAAAAATTCCTTCTAATCTTTTCTTGACATAAACGGCGTAAGCGATTTTCCCTAAGATTCCCATGCCTATTGCATAGTGAATGGTGTCTGTCATTTTCACCCCACCAGCAACAGCTTCAAAGTGGTGTTGGTGGTGCCAAAGGGCATACGGACCGAATCGCTGTTCGTCAACAAAATACTTTCCGTCTTCACAATGTGTAATCTCTGTTGTCCATCCCATGGGGATATTCAACAACGGACGGACCTTATATTGAATAATCATTCCCGGATACATCTTCACTCCTTCCACGTTAGTAAGAATTTCAAAACTCATATCGGGCGGAGTCATCTCATTCAAATTGATAGGCGTTGCGAAATAATTCCAAACGGTATCGAGAGATGCTGGAATAAATGTTTCTGTAGATAGACGATATACTTTCATGAATGAAACAACAAGAGAGTCGTTGAATTGTTTCTATGAGCGGTAACGAATCTTTTTCGTCCATGCCAAAGACGGCTTTTCAATGAGCTGATACATCACCCATGCTCCCAATACGGCATAAGCTTGAATGGCTATGAAGACCACCCAAACCAACTTAGGATCTTGAGCTTCGTGGTAAAATTTTCCGTAGATGAATGAAACGAAAAAGAGATGGAATAAATAGTACGAATATGAGACATCTCCAAGAAAGCTCAACCACGACGGTCCGCGTTTTATGAAATAGATAGCGAAGAAAGTAAGTCCAGCGACAATGGTAATGTGCGTCCCCAAATGTAATTGGTCATATATGTTGAATAGCCCAAGGCAAAGAGAAGCGATTACACCACTCCAAAATTCCAACTTTGAAACATTCTTTTTGTAATAGAGGAAAAGGGAAAAGCCCAATGCAAAAACAGGCAAATGGAAGAACACATTTTCTTTGGTGTGAACAGGCACGAAAAAATGAGATAGGAATGTCAACGCCAGCGTTCCATAGTAGGCAGCTAATCGAATAGATTGCTTGTTGCTGGCCAAGAACGGGAAGATTAGAGCTAAGTAGATGTAGTATTGAAATTCAACGAACAGGGTCCAATACACTTCAATGACCCATTTCGATTCTTTGAAAGGGACTTGAAACGTTACGCTGTCCATGAAGCGCTCCATGATTTCAACATCGTAGAACGAACGATTGTCTTTCATGATCCAGATTCCCGCTACGAAAACGATTACAGAAATGACGAAAGGTGGATACAATCGCACGACTCTTTTCCACATGAATTTATCTAGATTCTTGAAGCTGTACTTTCCTTGCTCCATGGACCAGGGAAGAACGACGCCGCTAATCACGAAAAAAACATACACACCCTCTTGTCCCCAATCAAGTATATGATGGAACTCCGGATAAAAAGGTTGAATTATGAAGGCGGAATGAAACATACAGACCATCCATGCGGCTATACCACGCAAGGCATTTAAGAGTCCTATCGGATTGGTTGTTGCTTCCATTGTTAAATAAAAAAATCCTTGAATTTCTTCAAGGATTTAATTTGTGCGATTTCTCGCTTTTGTACCCGGAGTGGGACTTGAACCCACACGACCGCAATGGTCACAGGATTTTAAGTCCTGCGTGTCTACCGATTCCACCATCCGGGCAAAACACTCAGATAAAAAAAAACCTGACAATCAATCAGGCTTTTTTAAAACTTGAGCGAGAGACGAGACTCGAACTCGCGA
>JBILTF010000071.1:0-12011 GCA_044371675.1 Flavobacteriales bacterium | reverse complement strand
TTTTTTGTGGAAGGAATCCTTCAAATATAAATTTATCGGTTGGAAGTCCACTGTTTACGAGCGCAGGAACAAACGCCGTTGGGCCTGGAAGGCATTCAACAGGAATGTTATTTTGAATGCATGCGCGTACCAACAAAAATCCTGGATCTGAAATTCCAGGAGTTCCTGCATCGGAGATAAGAGCTACCGATTGCGATTGTTGAATGCGCTCAATAATGTGATCGAGTTTTTGATGCTCGTTGTGTTGGTGGAAGGCCACCAGTTGTTTAGAAAATTCGAGGTGATGCAACAACCGAACGCTCACTCGGGTGTCTTCACACAAAATAAAATCACACTCCTTTAAAATGCGAATGGCTCGCAGTGTAAGGTCTTCCAGGTTTCCAACAGGAGTAGGGACTACGAATAGCCTCATGCCATGTAGCGTCTAGTCACCAAATCGGTAAAGTCTCTCACTGCCATAGAATCTGGATTCCAGTTGTACTTCTCTTTCAAAGTTTGAAGAACACGAATGGCTTCGTCGCGATTAGTGTTGTTTAGTTTCTCCAAGGTCACTTCATATTCTTGGTTGTTTCCTTTGAACAAATCTTTGCAGAATTGAAAACGTTGATTCAAAGAAATATTCTTTTTTAAATCGGCAATCGGCGACTCCTCTGACTTCTTTGCAATGGTAGCCTGTTGATTCGCATTTTCTTTAAACCTATCGTTCAACGAAACCATTGGTTTCACTTCCCCCTTAGGTGCCTCTTCAGTAGCCGTCTCTGGAACCACGGTCATATCTGGCGTTTCAGCAACCGGCTCGTCATTCGGTATCAATTGAAAAACGATGTCTTCGTCTTCACCCTCTTCTTCTACCTCTTCCTCTTGCGAAGCATCTTTCGTAGAATCTTGTGAAACATCTTGCAAAGCATTTGCATCTTCCGAAGGACCTTGCTCCACCTCCTTGATCGCATCAATCAAATTCACCTGTTTCACCAATTCGATCGGTGTTGGAGAAGGTGTTGTATCAATTTTTATAGGCTCGACATTTTCCAACACGGCCTGCATTTTTTCTGCGGGAGTGCTTGATTCAGAGAATGCTTTGAAACGGAGAACTATAAGTTTTTCGTAAAGCTCACTGCATAATTCAACCAAGTGCTGGGTTTGTTCCGGCGACATGTTGCCAGAAAGCAGCTCGTTAATGTTGGTGTGAAGTTCTTCTGAAAGTTCTTTCAATCGCATTGAGTTTTCCATAGTACAAATTGTACTTCAAAAATAAACTCCCAATGCTCTCCTTTTCAGGAAGTATTGGGAGTTATTAAAAGAAGAAAGTGAACACTTGCTTCTTCCGAAAGTTGAAATTAGTTTCCTTCGGTTTCTTCTTTTGGAATTTCAGGATACACAACCAACTGACAATCACCAGGTGCTGCAACCAATTCGGGATCTAATGTTTCTGGCGTAACCAAGAGTTGGTTCGCAAATTTATTGGTTGGATCCAATTGAAGAACCTGGTTCCATGCAGACTTAGAGCAGTTGATGTCGCCCATGTTTCCGTAGTATAAACCAAGGTATTGGTAAGCTTCAGCTAAGTTCTTTTTGTTCTTTTCAATGATAGCAGGATCTTGTCCAACTAAAATAATTCCTTTCTCGTAGAATGGCTTTGCCAATCCTTGTGCAGGGCTGGTTTCTGTTACCGCCGCAAGGTCTATTTTGTTTTGAGATTTTGCAACCCAGAACCACGCCTCTGGATAGCGAACAGAGCTTCTGCGGAATGTCGTGTCTGCCAATACATATTGCTGTGAGAAATAGTACATCTGTCCTTGAATGAATTGGTCCTTCGGATCTGCGCCCAACTTTACCATTTTCTTTTCGTACCAGTTGGCTGCTTGGCTGTATAGCTTAATGCGAAGTGCTTCGTTTTCTTTTCCTTTAGAAGCAATAGCTTTGTTGGTATAGATTGTAGCAATTTCATTGTAACCCTCCGTGTATTCCGGGAAGAGCTCAATGGCTTTTTCCAGGTATACAATTCCCAAACTGTCTTGACCCAATCCCAAGCAAATTTTGCTGTAGTTGATGTAGTCAGAAGCATCTTGGTTTTTCACTGCTTGTCTCGCGAAATAAATATCCATGGAATTTTTCGCTTCAGCGAAGTTTTTCAACTCGAGGTATGAATATCCCAATACGCGGTTTAGGGTGAAGTTCTCTGGATTACATGGGATGGTTGCTGTAACTTCATAGATCGCACGGTCATAGTTTTTCGTTAGGTAGAAGAATGATGCATAACGTTGTTGAACGCGACAAGAGTTGTTTAACTCTAAGTATTTTGAATAGGCTGCAATAGCCTCTTCAAAACGAGCGTAATCTTTTAAAAGCTCTGCCTTTTCGCGGTAAGAAGGTGCGAAGGTTGGATCAGTTGCGATTGCTTCGTTGAAGAATTTCAACGCTTCGTCATTGTTTTTCGCACCGCGGTATAATTTCGCTTTGCGATACAAGGCAGGAACGTATTTCGGGTCAATTTCCAAGCACTTATTGTACTGTGTAATGGCTTTCGATTGGTCGTTGATTTCTTTAAAACTATTGTAGTCTCCAAGAGTTAATCCGAGTTGCAATACGATGTTTTGATTCAAGATTTCAACTTCAGCTAAAGCATCTAAAACGATTTTTGCAGCATTGAGATTCTTTGATTTTTCAGCAATATTTGCAGCGGCAATAGCGATGTAGGTCGTGTATTTTAAATCTTTTGTTGCTTTGAATTTCTTGTTGTCGACAATGCTGCGCGCTTTCGTGAAGTAGGCGTCTGCCTTTCCTCCGTTTCCTTCGCGCAATTCAATTTGTCCCAAGCCAACGTAGTTCAAAGGGAAAAGGGAGTCTGCTAGTAAACCTGCAAAAAAGGCTTCTTTCGCCTCAGCAGTTTTAAGGGGGTCAATTAGCTTTCCATCTACTGCCCATTCTAAATAATTAAATCCGTCTACTGCGAATTTTTCAGCACTGTTCGACATCCCAGCCAAATCACGAAGTGCTTTTTCATAGCGCTCATTCAATGTTGAAGTGCGGATAGGGTCGAATGCTGGATTGAGTTCCAGTGGAGCGTTTTTTTGTGCTGTGCACGAAAGAAGTAGCAAGTTGGCTACTAGAATTGTGAATAGGTTCTTCATATTCATGTTTACTTATTTCTGGTTTAGTCTTTAATTCGAATTACTCTTGTTGGCGAGGTAGCAGCAACCATGCCCATTTTGTGAATGATCAATTGTCCCTTCTCTCCGTTCAAGAAAGAAATGAATCCAGTTCCTACTGTTCCCTTCAATCCTGTGCGGATAGCATAGACATCTCGGGTGAAGGGATAGCTCTTGTCGAACACATAGGCTTGGAAAGGATAACGTACACGTTCCGGATGATCTGTGAGTGTGTTATTCAAAATTCCAACAACATCGATTTTATCTCTGAACGCCTTTGTTACCTTGTCTTCCGGATCGGTTATCCAGCTTACAGAAATAATTCCAATAGCTCCCGGATTGTCGTGAACATAGTTTATTACAGCAGCCGTGCTGTCCATAGCGAAGAAGTTCGCAGGCATTCCGCCTCCGTTTAAAAAATTCTCCTGCACAAAACGCGCATTGCACGATCCGTTGTGATCAAAGATTATTCGAATGTCTCCGTTTTTGTTAGAAGGGTTAATCTGATTCCAGTTGGTAATTTGTCCGCTAAGAACTTGTTTCGCTTGATCAAGTGTTAAAATAGAATCTTGATTTTCCTGATGAATAATTAGCGCAATAGCATCTGTAGCAATTTTTACAGATTCAGGAATACGTTGCTTCGAAGCAAAGAAGTCTAATTCAGTTTGTGAAAGTGGGCGGTTAATTATTGCAGCTTGAATGCTATCTGCCAACAATAAGCGAATGATTTCTTCTTCAGTAGAATAGGTAGGATTGATTTTCGCCTTATCGTAAATCTGCTGATAAACCGGAATCTGCGATTGAATCATGAGGCTGTAACTCTCGTCGACTCCAATTTTCAACTCACCCGATGAAATGCCTTCTGCTGTCGTGTCGTAGTTTCCGCAACTAGCAAGCAGTGCAACTGTTAGCGCTAAAAAAAGTAGTTTTTTCATAATGTGGTTTCTTCAGATTTTAATTCCTTCCACGCATTGAAAATTCTTCTTGCGCGCAATGCAGCATAGAGCAGAAGTACCAACGCGAACCAGTACTTGCGTTGGCCTGGCAAGGAGTTGTCTAACGCACTGGAGGCCATGCAAAAAATGGCCATTCCAATGAATACTACTACCATAATAATCTGACTAATGAGCAACGGCTTTTTTAGCATAATGCGCAAATTTAATCGTTTACGAGTGAAAATTGAATAGGAATAGTTTGTTTTACAGCCACGGACGTGTTTCCGCTGCGACCGGGGATCCAATTCGGCATTTTTTGAATGGCTTTTATTGCGATTTTGTTCAACTCTTCGCCATTCTCAATTCCGCGTTCAATACCCACTCTAGAGATGCTTCCGTCGTCTTCAATAACAAAGGAAACATAGACTGTGCCTTCTATCCCGAGGTTTTTCATTCGCTCCGGATAATAGATATTTTCTTGAAGAAATGCATAAAGTTCAGAGATTCCGCCGGGATATTCAGGCATGAATTGAGCGAATGTTTTGAAATTGTTATTTTTTTTCTTTTTCACGGTTGTAGTGTCCACAGAGAAATTGGGTTCTTCAGGAAATCCGAAGAAATCATCGTCGTCGCCACCGAGACCAATTCCACCGAATCGCGAAAAGACATTCGTTTTTTTGGAGGTGTTATCTACAATTGTCACGGTGCGGTTTTCTGAGCCGCCTCCCTGTGTTTTCTGCACGAGAGACTGTTTCTTCGTTTCTTTTTTAGGTTGAATTCTTATCTCGTCCAACCGAACGGTCGCCAATTGTGTCATCTGCACTTCAGGTGCTTTCTTCTCATTGGCTTTGTTGGAAAGGGTTAGCGCGAAAAGAAATCCAGAAACTAGGCATATTCCCATCGCAGTTGAAAGCAATGTTCGGCGTCCGTAATTCTTGCGAAGCGTGTATGCTCCATACATTTTGTTTCGTTTTTCAAAGACCACTTCATCTAGTGTTTTGAAAAGGGTGCGGGTCGTTTTCATAACTGTTGTTTTCTTTTTCAAACGAAAGGCGAAGTCCTGTTGGTCTTTGAGCGTGCTATATTTGAGCGTCATATCCATTCAAAAATTTCATTTCTATGAGAGGTCTTTTTCTAGTTATGTGTTTACTTGTTCTCTCTGAAACTCATGCACAGCAGGCAAAGTATCTTGTTTCAAACGGAAAGAAATTACCTTTGCAAGAGTTTGTTGTGAATGGAGATTACGAAGCCAGACTTCCTTTTATCTTGTTTCTGCACGGTGCTGGAGAGCGCGGAAATGATAATCTAGCGCAGACCAAAGTGGGTTTGCCCATTCTTATGGAAACGCTAAAGTCCGCAGGATTGGAACACTATGTTTTGTGGGCACCGCAATGTCCGGGCAATCATCGCTGGACCGAAGTCGATTGGAGGGCTGTTGTTCACACCATGAGAAATAATCCGACGTGGCCCATGCAAGTGTTAATGAATGGAATTGATTCACTCGTGTTGAACACTCAAACGATTGATACCACTCGCATGTACATTGTTGGATTGAGCATGGGCGGATACGGCACGTGGGAATACATTGCGCGACAGCCTTATCGCTTTGCTTCAGCAATGCCGGTTTGCGGAGGTGGAGATATTGCACAAGCGGAGAACAATACGCAAACCGCAGTATGGGCCTTTCACGGCGAAGCCGATAATGTTGTGCCTTTTGAGAATTCACTTCGAATGGTGAAGGCAACAAAAAAGGTGAACACGAATGTTCACCTCATTTCTTATCCAGATGTCAAACACGACAGTTGGAACAGAGCTTTCGCTGAAAGAAAAATCGTTCGCGATTTCATTTCAACACAAAAAAAATAATTTCTATTATCCGAGCTGTTCTTTTATCGCTGCGATCTTGCTCAACGCGTCTGATTGCTTTTTTCGCTCTCCTTCTAAAACAGCAGCCGGCGCGTTGTTTACGAATCGTTCGTTCGTCAATTTCACCTCTACAGACTTCAAGAATCCTTCGAGGTAAGCCAACTCTTCTTTCATCTTCGCTTGCTCTGCTTCAACGTCTACAGATGCAGTATATGGAATGAAATATTCAACACCATTTACCATGAAGCTGAATGAAGGATTCATCTTTTCAGACACTTCATTCAATTCAGAGATGTTGCACAAGTGTGTGAACGCTGCATCGAAAGAACTATTTCTATTTGCTGTTTTCATGAATGAAACAACCAACGCTTCTTTGTTTGGAAGGTTTTGCTTTTTGCGAACGTTACGTACTTCAGTCACCAACTGCTCAAACTCTTCAAATTCTTTTTGAATATTCGCATCGAAAGCTTTTGCTGAAGGCCAATTCGAAATACAAATCATTTCCGATTCGCTCTTCCAAGAGTCCATATGTTGCCACATTTCTTCCGTTAGGAAAGGCATAAACGGATGCAACACTTTCAATAAATTTTGGAAAATATCAAGCGTGTCGTTGTATGTTTTCGAATCGATTCCTTTTCCGTAAGATGGCTTTGCCATTTCTAAATACCACGCGCAGAAGTCGTCCCAAATTAATTTGTACGTCTGCATCAACACTTCGCTAATACGGAACTTATCGTATCCGTCTTCCATTTCAACAAGCACTTGCTCGAAGCGATTGTTCATCCACTTCACAGCAATGGCTGAAGATTCAGGTTGCTCCAACGAAGCATCAATCTTCTCTTCCCAACTCTTCACCAAACGGAAAGCGTTCCAAATTTTATTTGCGAAATTTCTTCCTTGCTCACACAACGACTCGTCGAATGGAAGGTCATTTCCTGCAGGAGATGAAAGCAACATTCCAACACGAACACCGTCTGCTCCGAATTGTTGCATGAGTTCAATCGGATCGGGAGAATTCCCTAGCGACTTGCTCATCTTTCTTCCTTGCTTATCTCGAACGATACCGGTGTAGTAAACGTTTTTGAAAGGGAAGTTTCCAATGTATTCATATCCTGCCACAATCATTCTAGCCACCCAGAAGAACATAATCTCTGGAGCCGTCACTAAATCGGCAGTAGGGTAGTAGTAGTCTAATTCTTCTTTCGAATAGAATCCGTCGAACACACTAATTGGCCACAACCAAGAGCTGAACCAAGTGTCCAACACATCGTCGTCTTGTTTCAAATCTACTGCACTCCATGAAGCCCCTTTGGCTTGAAACTGAACAACTGCATCTTCAATATTTTTCGCAACTTCAAAACTTCCATCAGGCGCGTAGAACGCAGGAATGCGATGTCCCCACCACAATTGACGAGAGATACACCAGTCTTTGATGTTCTCCATCCAGTTGCGATACGAGTTCTTGAATTTCGGAGGGAAGAAGCGAATGGTGTCGTTCATTACGTTTTCCAAAGCAGGCTTGCTCAGGTCTTTCATGTCTACGAACCACTGCAACGAGAGGCGTGGTTCAATTACCACATCTGTGCGCTCTGAATATCCAACTTTATTCAAGTGCTCTTCAGTCTTCGCTAATAAACCTGCAGCATCTAAATCTTTTGCAATTTGATCACGAACTGCAAAGCGCTCTTGACCCACATACATGCCTCCTGCTTCGGAAATCGTTCCGTCTGCATTCATCATGTTAATCACTTCCAATTGGTATTTTTCACCCAATATAAAGTCGTTTTGATCGTGGGCAGGAGTCACTTTCAAGCAACCTGTTCCGAATTCAATTTCAACATATTCATCGGCAATCACAGGAACAGAGCGGCCTACAAGCGGCACAATAACGCGCTTTCCGTGAAGGTGTGTGTAACGCTCGTCTTTCGGATTTACACAAACAGCGGTATCTCCAAGAATGGTTTCCGGACGGGTAGTAGCTACGGTTAGAAATTCATTCGTTCCTTCAATCTGGTATTTCAAGAAATACAATTTCGATTGTATTTCCTTGTGTATTACTTCTTCGTCAGATAAAGCGGTAAGTGCAGCAGGATCCCAGTTGATCATGCGCTCACCGCGATAGATTTTTCCTTTTTTATGAAGGTCAATGAAGCAATCGATTACGCTTTCATAATATTTCGGATCCATGGTGAAGCGCGTACGATCCCAATCGCAGCTGGCTCCTAACTTCTTCAATTGATCTAAAATAATTCCACCGTGCTTGTGCGTCCATTCCCATGCGTGCTCTAAGAACGCATCGCGCGAAAGATCTGATTTCTTGATTCCTTCTTTGCGAAGTTTTTGAACAACTTTCGCTTCCGTAGCAATAGAGGCGTGGTCGGTACCCGGCACCCAACAGGCGTTGAAGCCGCGCATGCGCGCACGACGAATAAGTAAATCTTGAATGGTATTATTCAACATGTGTCCCATGTGCAATACCCCTGTGACGTTTGGTGGAGGAATAACAATGGTGTACGCGGGCTTGTCGTTAGGAGTAGATTTAAAAACCTTCTTCTCTAGCCACATTGCGTAAATGCGGTCTTCCGTCTCGTTCGGAGAGTATTTGCTTGGAATTTCCATGTATGTAGAATGAAGGTGCAAATTTAAGCACCTCCCTTCAACTTCAACGGGAAAATATCGATTAAACGGAAATTACCACTCGGGCAATTTCTTCGCTGACTTCAACCTGAATTAAACACGTTCCAATTTCTTGGATCAATGAAAAGTGAAATACACCGTTCTTGTTTTTTTTATCGTTCAACATAAACTGAAAGACTTGTTCTTTTTCATCATCATTGAATGAAGGAAGTGGTCCGAAAATATCCAGTATTCTTTTTTCGATAGTTTGAGCCAACGACGCGTTGAGCATGTCCAACTTAACGGCTATTCGATTTTCAAGCACCATTCCCCAGCCTACAGCATTGCCGTGGGTAATGGCAGCCCCTGTTGCAAGAAAGAACGATTCAATGGCATGTCCAACAGTGTGCCCGTAATTCAATTTCTTGCGAACCGAATGTTCATTCGGGTCTTGCACAGTAATCTCAGATTTGATTTCGTTCGATCGTTTGACGAAGACAGCGATGTGCGCTGCATCTTTAGGATCTACATGAGATAAAGCTTCCCAATATTCTGCATCAGCAATAAGTGCGTGTTTGAGCATTTCAGCGAACCCTGATTTCAATTCTTTTTCAGGAAGCGTGTTTAGGAATCCAGTGAAAACGAGAACGCTTTTCGGCCAGCTAAACAGTCCAACAGCATTTTTTACGTCCGTTAAATCTATTCCGCATTTTCCGCCCATAGCAGCATCTACTTGGGCCATAACGGTAGTTGGAATGTTAATGAAGTCGATTCCTCTTTTGTATGTTGAAGCAACGAATCCGCCAATGTCTGAAATTACGCCTCCGCCCACATTCAGAAGAAGCGATTGTCTGTCGGCATTGTGATGAAGCAATTCTTCATACAACTGCGCAACTATTTCCAGCGATTTGCTTTCTTCTCCTTCAGGAATTTCAATAATTGGAACTTCGTTTAAAGCCGGTATGGTTTCCAGTAGGAAACGAACACATTGTTCGTTCGTATTGGTATCGCACAGAATGAAGGTAGCCGAATGCTTGCTCACTTCCTCTGTGAGAATTTTTTGAATTTCGTCGAAAGAATGTATGGTCTTAACGTTCATGGGATTGTGAATTTATAACTTATTCTTCAGAACTGTTCTTCAATTGCACGCGTCATTCGAAATAGATTTCGCTTAGGAGTGAAAAAATTAACAATTATCAGTATTTGAAACCAATAAGTTAAGGCAACTTCCTTCAAACCTTTCCGTCTTTCAAGTACCTAACTAAAAAGATCATGAACTTAACTATTGCCTTGCAAGAGGTGTGGGCTAAGCAGCCGCACCTTATTCTAATCGCAGGATTTGTTATCCTGGTGGGTTTTGTTTCCAAAATGAAACTCTTTGCGAAAGCCAATCAACCTTTGGCAGCTGCCTTTGTTCCCGGTTGGGACCTTATGGTTATCATGAAAATTATCGGGCGACCTGCAAAGCATGCTTGGTATTTTGCTATTCCTGTCTTGAATATCTTCTTCGGATTCAAGGTGCTC
Organism: Flavobacteriales bacterium; assembly: GCA_044371675.1. Taxonomy (GTDB): domain Bacteria; phylum Bacteroidota; class Bacteroidia; order Flavobacteriales_D; family Sanyastnellaceae; genus CAIZGX01. Next base: position 1,921 of record JBILTF010000071.1, on the reverse strand, counting down.
GTTCAATTGGCTCAGTCCTTTGGAAAGCGCACGAATACTGACGCACTTTTGGTTTGCTTGTTCAACGTTTTTTACATGTTGAATCTAGCACTTGCCTACGACGAAGAATACGCTGGTCCTGTTTATCAGGATACCATTGAACCGTCTGCTCCTGTGGTGAAGGGTGTTGCCTAGTGAATAAATGAGTCGAGTGAAATTTTCACTTCTTGTGGAAGAGTAACTTTCAACAACGGCTCTTGTTCCATGGCGCGCTCAATAGCGAATACCGCTTCTTTGTTTCGTGCCCAACTTCTGCGTGCAATTCCATTGTTAACGTCCCAATGCAACATGCTGCGCAACTTCTTGTCGCATGCTTCACTGCCGTCGAGTAACATTCCGAATCCGCCGTTTATTACTTCTCCCCAACCAACGCCACCACCGTTGTGCAAACTCACCCACGTCGCTCCGCGGAAAGCGTCGCCTACAAAGTTCTGTACAGCCATGTCTGCTGTGAATCGCGATCCGTCGTAGATATTACTGGTTTCGCGGTAAGGCGAGTCTGTTCCACTTACATCGTGGTGATCTCTTCCTAAAACAACAGGTCCAATTTTTCCTTCTGCAATAGCTTTATTGAAAGCAGAAGCTATTTCCATTCTTCCTTGCGCATCTGCATACAGAATGCGTGCTTGCGATCCTACCACTAGCTTGTTGCTCTTCGCTTCGCGAATCCACTGAATGTTGTCGGCTAATTGTTGTTGAATTTCCAACGGTGCCGTTTCTTTCAACTTCAACATAACTTCTAACGCTATGTTATCTGTCGCATCTAAGTCTTCTGCTTTTCCACTTGCACATACCCATCTGAAAGGCCCGAATCCGTAGTCGAAGCAGAGGGGTCCTAAAATATCTTGAACGTATGACGGATACTTAAATTCGCGCTCGAGTGTTGGCACATCAGCCATCACATTCGCTCCTGCACGCGAAGCTTCCAACAAAAATGCATTTCCATAATCGAAGAAATACATGCCGTTTTCGCTGTGCTTTTGAACGGCAGCGGCATGACGAATAAGAGACTCTTCAACTTTTTCTTTAAATGAATTTGGGTTTTCCGCCATGAGCGAATTACTTTCTTCATAGGTTAATCCAACCGGATAATATCCACCTGCCCAAGGATTGTGCAAAGAGGTTTGGTCACTTCCAAGATCAATGTGAATACCTCGTTCAGCGAATACTTCCCACACTTCAACAATATTTCCAATAAACGCAAAGCTGTGCGCTTTGCCTATTTTAAGTTCTTCTTGAACACGCGTGCAAAGGATGTCAATGTTGTCGATAAGCTCATCTACCCATCCTTGCTCGAAACGTTTCGTAGCTGCTTTTGGATTGACCTCTGCCGTAATGGATACACATCCTGCAATGTTACCCGCTTTCGGTTGTGCACCGCTCATACCGCCTAATCCAGCTGTTACAAACAACAAACCTTCAGCAGCACGCTCATAAACAGTTTTATCTCCGCGCTTGTTGCGAAGCATGCGAGCAGCGTTCATGACCGTAATAGTGGTTCCATGAACAATCCCCTGCGGACCAATGTACATATATGATCCTGCAGTCATCTGTCCGTATTGCGTTACACCCAACGCATTGAATTTTTCCCAATCGTCTGGCTTGCTGTAATTCGGAATCATCATTCCATTCGTCACTACAACGCGCGGAGCAGAAGGGCTAGAGGGGAAGAGTCCCATCGGATGTCCACTGTACATCACGAGCGTTTGTTCTTCGGTCATCTCACTCAGATACTTCATCACCAAACGATACTGTGCCCAGTTTTGAAAAACTGCACCGTTTCCGCCATAGGTAATGAGCTCATATGGATGCTGCGCCACTCGCGGATCCAAGTTGTTTTGAATCATGAGCATGATGGAAGCAGCCTGCTGACATTTTGCAG
>JBILTF010000070.1:0-12084 GCA_044371675.1 Flavobacteriales bacterium | reverse complement strand
GGGCAACGAAAATAAGAAAGTTTGCTCAATTTTGAACACCACTTCGAAATCTTCATCTTTCGTTAACGTTGAACAAGAATAACGACGACCCCTTTGTTTATTTCAAAGGTTCTGTTTTCGGCTGTTATTCTTAGGGTTTAGGCCAACATCCATAAAGGAACGGCATTAATACATTTGATGCAGTTTCGCTCGAACGAAACGGCTTACAGTTATATAGGTGCTAGAAACCCCAACCACCACACTCAATGATATGAGTAAGGCGCCGAGTTTCCAAAATCCGCCACCATCTAGCAAAATTTGAATGATGTCGGTCAACGATTGCTGGTTGAAATACAAAATGATTGAAATAGCAAGCCATGCTATCGTGGAGGACAGTAAGGCGTTCTTCAGACTTTGCCATAAAAACGGCCGCTTAATAAACCCCGGCGTAGCGCCCACTAGCTGCATGCTTCGGATGATTAGACGCTGAGACGAAATAGCCAATTCAACCGTATTCATAATAATGAAGGCTGAAATAATCAAAAATAAAATGACTATTCCGCCTATGATGGCACCCCATTTCGAAATGTTCTCATTCACCGATTGAAGAAGAGTTTTCTCGTAACCAACATCCTTAATAATCGGATTCAACTTACACGATTCTACGAATGCGTCTACCGTTGGGCCATCGGCCTTTTCCGGATTGATTTGAACATCTATGGATGCGGGGAGCGGATTGTAACCAAGCACCTGAACGAAGTCTTCTCCAATTTCCTTGCTGTATTCAGCTTCGGCCTGTTGACTTGATGTATAAGAAACTTGGGAGGCGATTCCGCCTCCCTCGATTTCCTTTTTAAAGCTTAATATCTGTTCTTCGCTCGCCTCTTCATTCAACAGCAATTGCACGGTAAACTGTGATCGAATGTGATCTGAAACCTGCAGCGCCACTAAATAGAACACTAAGAATATTCCAACCATGAGCAACACCAACGTTGATCCTGCAAATGCAGAGATGCGCGATATACTGCTGGCTGAAGTGCGAACAAATTGCATAGTTCTTAAGATACTGAAACCACGTGACCTTTAAAGAACAAGTTCTCTCCAGCCAACGGATGGTTAAAATCAATAACCACAGAATTCAATTTAACTTCTTCAACAACACCTTGAACTTGATGTCCTTCAGGCGTTTCCATTGGAATTACTTCCCCAACTGCAAACACATCTTCGTCAAACTCACCATCTTCTTCCATGAAATCACTTTTCGGAAACTCCATGTAATATTCTTCCTGCTCATCTCCGTATGCTTCTGCGCAAGGAATGCTTATGCGAAACTCGTCGCCTGCATTCAATCCTGCTAGTCCTTTTTCAAATCCTTCAATCATTGGGTCGACCTTGAATGTGAATTTCATTGGTCCTTGTTCCAGGGTAGATTCTACCATTTCTCCGTTTTCATCGTCGATGAAAAGTTCGTAATTCACCTCTACGGTGGCTCCTTCTTTTATCATTTCTTTTTGATTTTAATTTTCTGTCCTATTTGTATTTTATTCGGTGTTAAGCCCTTGTTTAGTTTCACTATTGAATCAACAGAAACTTTGTTTTTTGAAGCAATCCCCGAAAGACTATCGCCTGATTTTACCGTATAATAAACATACTCTGGTGTAGCGGGCTTTGGAGGCGTTGGCTTCGGAGCTTCTGCTGGCGGTATTACCTTCGGTGTATTGGTTGAAGTCGTATCGGCTGGCTCTGTAACTTTAGGTATCGTAATGGTCTTCTTCACCTTCACTTTAACCTTTAGATTTTGACCGATTTTCAATGATGAAGACTTCAGCTTATTCCATTTTTTAATGTCAGAAGAGGTGACTCCGTATTTCGTTGAAACACCTTTCAATGTTTCACCTTTCTTTACTTTATGCGTCTTCCACTGATCTTCCCAAATAACTTTTGTGGTTTGTCCTACTCCACCATCAGCAGATGCGGAATCAGCTAACACCGACTCTGGCTCAGGTTTTTTAATCTCGCTCGCCAAATAAATTTCTTTTTCGTGGGCTAAAAAGTCCCCGATTTTTTCAACAGGCAACATGAGGTAATGCGTTTTCCCATTGTCTGGAATCTCCTTCAATTTGTATGTCCCGTTCAAGTAGGTGATTTCCTCAAGTGGAAGATTCAAGCTCTTGGAAACGACTTCGAAATCTACTCTTGCTGTAACATGAATGGTGTCTGTTTCGAAATACGACATGGCCGCTTTCTTAGCAAAAATGTTGTGCTCTGTAGAGTAGTTCATAATGTAATTCACCGCAATAAATGCAGGAACATACCCTTGGGTTTCCTTTGGAAGATATTGCTTAATGGCCCAAAAATCTTTCTTGCCATTGGCGCGACGAATAGCCTTGTTTACATTACCCGGGCCGCTATTATAAGCTGCTAGGGCTAGATTCCAATCGCCGAAGGTGTTGTATAAAAAACGTAAGTATTTACAAGCCGCTTCTGTTTCCTTTATCGGGTCGAAACGCTCATCCTGATAACTCGTAATGTCCAAGCCATACATCTTTCCAGTTCCAGGCATGAACTGCCACAATCCAGCTGCACCGGCTCTTGAGATGGCAGTTGGGTTCAACGCAGACTCAACAATAGCTAAATATTTTAACTCAAGCGGAATATTGTATTTCGCAAGCGCATCTTCAATGAGAGGGAAATACAATTGAGAAAGACCCAAAACCTTGGCGGTTACATCTCTTCTCCTAACAGAATATAGCGCAATGAAGTCTCGCACGTTATCGTTGTAAACCAAATCGAAAGGGCTTTCTCTATCAAGCACTTTCATTCTTTCACGCGTTAAATCTTCAGGAAAATTCGGTATGTGATCTGCAGGATAATCATATGCGTTTTGAATATCTGGATCTGCAGAAAAACAAAAATGATTGAGATAACTTGCCATAAGCATCCTGTCAATTTCGTCTATCTCCTCTTTCTTCAATCCTGCTACCTGACGGTCTTGCAAGGTATCCTTCGGAATTTCAATGGCACTTACGTTCCAAACCGATACCACGCCCAGTAATACTGTAACTAATTTTTTCATGATTTCCCTTTATAAATAGGGCAACAACGTTTCAACGTGTTTATTGCCCTTCCGTTTCGGATACAATTTCCGAAAAAAATGTATTATTTCCAATCGAGGAAAAACACAATTGTGAACACTCTGTTAGGGAAAAACTCGCTCTGCTTAGGATAATAAGACTTCTAGCGTTTTTGAAAACGCCAATAAATCATTGTCCTCCTTGTGGCGAGCAGTAACCTGAATGCCAAAAGGTAAACCTGTCCTTGACTCTTTTCCACATGGAATAGATATAGCTGGATTTCCCGTAAGGTTTGCGTGTACCGTGAAAATGTCTTGCATATACATCGAAATGGGATCTTTCGATTTTGCGCCAAATTCAAAGGCTACATCTGTACATGTTGGTGAAAGTAAGAAGTCATACTGATCGAAGATAGCTTTCGTCTTCTCTTGCAACACCCGTCTCACACGCTGTCCGGTGCCGTAGTACGCGTCTATGTATCCAGAACTCAACACGAACGACCCTAGCAAAATTCTTCTTTTTACTTCACGGCCAAACCCTTCAGTTCTGCTTTTTCTATAAGTCTCATCAATGCCTTTCGCTTCTTTACTTCTGTACCCGTAATTAATTCCGTCGAAGCGCGCCAAGTTGGAAGAGGCCTCTGCCGTGGTTAACACATAATACGCGGGAACCATGTAGTCTAAATATGGAAAGGATATCGGTTCAATCGTGTAACCTTCCGACTTCAATTTATCCAAGATTGAATTAATGCGATCGCGAATTTCCGGATGAACCGCTTCGCTTTCAACCGCTTCTTTCAAATATGCAATTTTGGGTTTGCTTGCGCGAACTGCCGCTGCTGGAAGGACTTCCAGTAAGGTCGTGCTGTCGTATGCATCTGGTCCGCCAATAATTTTCAGTAATAATTCTGCATCTTCAACACACTTGGTCATTGGACCAATTTGATCAAAACTCGATGCGTAAGCAATAAGTCCATATCTAGAAACCGCGCCGTAGGTAGGTTTCATACCCACAATGCCCGTGAACGAAGCAGGTTGACGAATAGATCCTCCTGTGTCGCTTCCCAATGCGGCTAAACAAAAGTCTGCTGCTACTGCTGCAGATGCGCCACCTGAAGATCCGCCAGGTACACAATTTTCATTCAACGGATTTTTAACCGGGCCGTAATATGAGGTTTCATTAGAAGACCCCATCGCGAACTCGTCGCAATTCAGTCTTCCAATTATAATTGCATCTTCTGCAAGAATGCGTTCTACAACGGTTGCGCTGTACAACGATTCAAATCCTTCGAGGATTTTTGAAGAAGCAGAAACTTTATGATTTTTATAACAGATGTTATCTTTAATGGCAATGACCATTCCCGCAAGTTTACCCGCGGTTCCATTGTCTACTTTTTGTTGAATAAGCTCGGCCTGTTCTAAAGCCTCGTCTCCCCAAACTTCCAAGAACGCATTCAAATTCATGCGCGCCTCAATGTTCTGAAGGTACTGCGAAACAACGTTTTTTAACGTAATAGATTTTGAGGAAAGTTCAGATTGAACTTCCTTCAACGAATGAAACACCATTGGAAATAGATGTTATTTATTCTCGATCTTGTCAGTCTCTGATGGAGTTGAAGAAGAACCTTCGCCTTTGCTAGCGTCTTTGAATTCCTTCATTCCTCTACCTAGACCACGCATCAATTCAGGAATTTTCTTCCCTCCGAACAACAACAAAATAATTACTAAAATGATTAATATTTCTTTGAACTGTAGGCCCATAACTTAATTTTTAATTGCACAAATATACGACAAACCGAAGGTTATAGCGTACTCGGACAAACGAAATTGGTTTTAGGTAAAGCGGTTTTCGAAATAGCATTGTAACCGCCCGCAATGTCAATGACATTGTGTATTCCACGGCTTTTTAAAATGCTTGCTGCAATCATGCTTCGGTATCCACCTGCACAATGAATGTAATTGTTCTCTCCTGTTTTGAAGGCGCTCATGTGCTGATTCAACTCATGAAGAGGCGCGCTAGTGACAGCTTCTAGGTGCTCTGCCTCAAATTCTGTTGGCTTGCGAACATCTACAGTATTCATTTTTTTGTCTGAAGCCAACTCCGCAAATTGCTCGGCAGAAATGCTTTCAATCTGATCAATCTCATTTTCTGAATTATCCCACGACTCGAATCCGCCTTCTAAATATCCTACAACCCCGTCGTAACCCACACGCGCCAGACGCGTGATCGCTTCTTCTTCCTGACCCGGCTCTGTAACCAACGCAATGCGTTGCTTCATGTCTGTAATTAATGTCCCAACCCACGGAGCGAAATCGCCTTTCAATCCAATGTTTATTGATCCCGGAACGAAGCCTTTGCAGAATACTTGCGGGCCACGAACGTCTAACAACAATACACTTTCATCTTCCATCAATACCGTGAAAGCCTCTACGGACAACGGTTTCAATGAATGTTGAACTACACCTTCCAACGAAGAAACACCTTTCTTATTCATAGCCACATTCTCTGGGAAGTAGAACGGCGGTGGTAAAAGACCCGCTGTAACTTCCTCAATGAACGCCTCTTTCGTCATGTCTTGCAACGCGTAATTCACTTCCTTCTGATGACCTAATGTGTCAAAGGTTTCTTTGCTCATGTTCTTTCCACACGCAGAACCCGCGCCGTGCGCAGGATAAACAGTGATGACGTTTTCCAACGGCATTAATTTGTTTCTCAAGCTATCGTATAAGTATCCGGCTAAATCTTCTTTCGTTAATTCCCCTGACTTCTGCGCCAAATCTGGTCTTCCAACATCGCCAATGAAAAGCGTATCTCCAGTAAATACCGCCACTTGCTTTCCATTTTCATCGCGAAGCAAGTAACACGTGCTTTCCATGGTGTGACCAGGTGTGTGCAACACTTCAATCGTGCAGTTTCCCACCTGAAGAATTTCTCCGTCGGTAGCAATGTGCGAAATGAATTCAGTTTTTGCATTCGGACCGAAAACAATGGTTGCTCCGGTATAAACCTGAAGATCTAAATGTCCGCTTACAAAGTCAGCGTGAAAATGCGTTTCCAAAATGTATTTGATCTTCGCGCCTGAAGCGTTTGCTCTGTCTGTGTAAGCTTTCGTATCGCGAAGCGGATCAATAATTACGGCCTCTCCATTGCTTTCAATGTAGTAGGCGCCTTGCGCTAAACATCCAGTATAAACCTGTTCAATTTTCATAGTATCTCAATAATTTCTTTCATTAACATATACGTTCCCACGACCAACAAAAGTACAACGAAGGACTTCCGCAAAATAGCATCGGCCCATTTTTTAGAGAGTAGAGTTCCAACTACAACACCCACAACAGCCAACGCTAGGAAGGGTATTAAGATGGAAAAATTCAAGGTGTTCAATTCTGAATAAGACACCGCTAGTCCCGAAGCAGAATTCAAAGTAATCACCACAAAGGTTGAAGCAATCGCCGCAGACATTGTTGTGTTCCGATAAGCATAAATAGCAGGGACAATGAGGAATCCGCCACCTACGCCAATGAGGGATCCCAACACACCTACAACAGCAGCATTCAGGGCTAATGAAACAAGTCCCTTGCCTTTCGCTTTTTTCGGATTCATGAGTTTGTAGGCAACAATGTACATGATGGTTACAAACAACAAAAGCAGTATACTTTGTGTTGACACCTTCCAACCGAAAACAAAAAAATCTTTAGGTAAACTCGGCAGCACTAAGAATTTGGTTAACGCTATAAAGACGGCGGAAACAAAGGCAAACAACAAGGCCAAGGGCCATTCGATTTCTTTTCTGCTTTGAATTCCACCAACGATAGAACTGAAAAACAAAATCGCATATGACGAGACCACAGCGGCACGTAAATCGAATCCAAAGAAATAAACTAAAATAGGAATCGTGAGTATTGCACCACCTCCGCCTAGAACACCCAACACAAAGCCCATGAGCAAAGCTCCGAAAAATCCTAGGGCCATTGTTAATTCCATAATGCAAAGATAGTTCTTCAGTATTGCCGTGTCGTGACGTTTATCACGTAAGGCTTGCTATGCTCATTAATCGCTGTGTGTACTCATTTTCAGGTCGAAGAAAAACCGCCTCCGTGCTGCCTTTTTCAACCAACTCGCCCTTCCGCATAACCATAACATTGTTGCTCATATGATAGACCACAGGCATGTCGTGAGAAATAAACAAATACGTCAGCCCGAACTCTTCCTTCAAATCGTTTAACAAATTCAACACCTGCGCTTGAACAGAAACATCAAGCGCAGCAACGGCTTCATCGCAGATAATTAACTTCGGATTGGTAGCCAATGCGCGGGCAATAACAATACGCTGACGCTGTCCGCCTGAAAAATTGTGTGCATACCGCTGGGCACTATCGGCGGGCATTCCAACGGCATTCAATAAATATTCTACACGCTTTTTTCGTTCAGAATTTGTACTTCCAATTTTATGAATGTGAAGGGGCTCGAGGAGCATGTCTTCAATTTTTAATTTCGGATTTAACGATGCGAACGGATCTTGAAAAACCATTTGAATATCTCTTCGAAATTTATTTGGAAAGGAAATATTCGTTCCAATCAACGGTTCGTTTCCAAATGAAACATCGCCGCTTGTTGGAGTCAAAAGCCCCATAAGCATGCGGCTCAACGAGGTCTTACCGCATCCACTTTCACCAATTAAACCAAGGGTTTCTCCCTGTTTTATTTCAAAGGAAACATTGTTCACGGCAGGAATTGTTTGCCCCGGATAAACCTTCGTCAACCCTTCAACGCGCAATAAAATATTTTCATTGGTGGAAAACGAATAGTGCTTTTCCGGTTGATCGTTTCCTAGTGTAATCAAACTCTTTCCCTTTGAATTTTTAGTAGGTCTACAAGCAAGTAACCCCTTTGTGTATTCATGTTGTGGCGCATTCAACACAGCATCTGAATCGCCCTGTTCAAGGGCGCTTCCAGACTTCATCACCACAATGTAATCTGCCATTTCCTTCACCACATGCAAGTCGTGAGAAATGAAAAGAACCGACATGTTTCGTTGTACTTTCAGCTTTTTGATTAGCTCTAAAATAGACGCTTGCACTGACGGGTCTAGGGCAGTTGTTGGCTCGTCTGCTATGAGCAGTTGCGGCTCGGAAGCCAACGCCATGGCAATCATAACGCGTTGACGTTGTCCGCCCGAAAACTCGTGTGGATATTTCTTTAGAGCACCTGTCGGATCGGGCATTTCAACCTCTTCCAACAAGGAGAGCACTTTACTTTTTCGCGCTTCTTTATTTTCATGTTGAAGGCATTCCTCCATTTGCTGCTGACACGTCATTGCGGGATTGAGAGCTGTCATGGGTTCTTGAAAAATCACAGCAATCTTTTTTCCGCGCAACGAAACCAACGCCTCGTCGGTGGGCTTTACCGTTCGATTCTCCGAGCCCAACAATTCACTCGAAAGAAAAATTTCTCCAGAAGGGAAAGTTAAATTTTTTGTTGGAAGTAAGCCTAGCAACGACATAGCGCTTACCGATTTCCCACTTCCCGATTCACCCACCACGGCAGTTATCTTCCCAGGGAAAAGCGCATAGGACAAGGCGTTCACAACAATTTTGTTGTTGAAGGCCACACTTAAGTTTTGTATTTCCAACAAAGGTTTCACGAACTGCAAGATGATTATTATTTCAGTTGGAAAGACGCCGTTTTGCTGAAGAAATAAACATTGCAATTGCAATAAACCTTTATGCCGAATAGCCTTCTTATTTGAACTATGCTTAACTTTATGAAACCTTAAAAACATTTCTTGTGAAAAAACTTGTACTTCTATTCGCTATTCTCATCAGTTCAATTGGAGCATTCGCACAAGTAACGTGGAGTGAAAATGTAGCGCCTATTCTATTTGACCACTGCACTACCTGCCACCACGAAGGTGGAATTGGGCCGTCTTCATTCATGACTTACGATGACGCTTACAACAGTTCGGCTGGGATTTTAGGAGCCATCACTTCTGGACAAATGCCGCCATGGCCGGCTGATCCTAATTACCGTCACTTCGTTGGCGAAAATGTGTTGACACAAGCTGAAAAACAAACCATTGAAGATTGGTTGGTTGGAGGTGCTTTAAGCGGAGATCTTGCGCTTGCACCATCAACGCCTGTATATAACAACAACACACAGCTTCCTTCTGTTGATCAAACCTTTTCTACACCGAACTACTCAAGTCCAGCAACAAACAGCGATTACTACAGAACGTTCGTTATTCCAAGTGGATTGTCTCAAGACGGATGGATTGATGGCATTGAAATTATTCCTGGAAACGCTGATATTGTTCACCACGTGGTAATCTCTTACGATCCAACAGGGACTGGCGCTACGCTTGATGCGAACGATCCTGGGGCTGGGTTTCAGACTAGTGGAGGAAGTCTTGTAAACGGCGCTAAATTCCTTGCAGCTTGGGCACCAGGCGGAGGGCCTTTGTGGGTGCCATTCGGTTTTGCGCAGCGCCTTGAGTCGGGCGGAGATCTCTTGGTTGAATTCCACTATCCTGCTGGCACACTCGGTCAAACAGATCAAACCACAATTAACCTTCATTATTCAGACGACCCAACTCCTCGTGAAGTTTGGTACAATCCCATACTCAATCATGCACCTGGAATTTTAGATCAAAATTTTCTATATATTCCTGCCAATCAAACAGCAACATTTACTGAAACATACACCGTTCCTGCAGAAATCACAATTATCGGAACCTTCCCACACATGCATTTAATTGGAAGAAGCATTAGCAGTTGGGCTGAGCTCCCTGGTGGAGGAACAGAGCCTTTAATAAGTATTCCAAATTGGGATTTCAATTGGCAGTTAAGTTATAACTACCCACAATTGATTCATATTCCACAAAATTCAAACCTTCGTGCAGAAGCGTTTTACAACAACACTTCTGCAAATCCGTACAACCCGAACAACCCGCCGCAATTGGTGATGGCGGGAGAAGAAACAGGAGACGAAATGATGATTGTGTTCTTCGCTTATACCTACTATTTACCGGGAGATGAAGACATTGTTGTTGAACCAATCGTGAGCACGGAAGAGCAGCACGTTGTGCAACAGCAATTCGATATTTTCCCGAATCCGAACAATGGCACATTCAACCTACAAACGTTCAATCAACGCTTCGACAAAGCAGTTGTGACCGTTACAGACATTAGCGGAAAAGTGGTGTATGAATCGAAATGGAACATCCCAGGCGGAATGCATACTCAAACTCTAGGACTTGACCTTCCAAAAGGAATTTACGTACTCCATGCTGAAGGACAAAGCACTCACGAAAGTGAGCGATTCATTGTTGAATAATTAGAACGAAAATTTCAACGAAAAAACGTTGCTGTAAAGCACGTCGGAAGAGTTTCCGACATCTGTTAACGCATAGTCTATAAACATTTTTCGAAGGCGAATGCCTATTCCAATATTTGGCTGATAGGTAATATACTCCTCCTCGAAATCCTTGACCCGTTGTGCGTTTCCAACTCCCGCTCTGAAAAAAATCGTGTTGGAATATCCTACTTCCAACCCAACGTTTGGGTCTATACTAAATGTGTTTCCAGACACCAACACGTTGCGCTGCCCGTCTGTGGTGAAGGTGGCGTTTCCTTCTACCAAAAATGAAATTTTTTCTTTGTTGAATTTGTAGCCCGCGCCCAATATCGCTCTAGGCAATGCAATCTCCAATCCGTTTTTCGGAAGGTCGTTTCCTGTTTGTTCAAAGACGGAAGTAGCGGTTGAACCTAAGCTGAATGACCATGCGTTAAACGTAGAACTCGCATCACGAACCACAGCGCCCAAGCACAAATGCTTTCCTTGATACTGCGCTCCTAAGTCGAAACCAAATCCGAATGATCGTGCAAAATCTCCAATCTGTCTGTAAATAATCTTCGCTGTTCCTCCAATGTTTACGCGACTTGCCCAAGGCTTGTGAATGAATGGAACACCTTTCTTCGCATAAGAAAACAAGAACGCGTAATCCGCTGCATTAAATGTTGTCACCCTCGAGTAGTCTATGTTTCCGTTAGGATCGTATAAGTCTAAGGTGTTTGGAATATCGTCTATTCCAAAACGAATCATAGAAAAAGATGCCGCTGACGATGAATCGAGTCGCTTGCCCACTGCAGCATAATCGTACTTCGCAATTCCCGCATAAGACTCGCTGTGCATGAGTGCCGCGTCTAACTTATTACCAAGTCCCATTAATCCTGCAGGATTCCAATAGCCCGATGTTACATCGTTCACGCTACTGATTTGAGCCTGTGACATTCCCATAGCACGCGCCCCAACACCTATTTGCAAGAATTCGTTCACATAGACACGCGCTACTTGAGCTTGCGCAACGGTTGCAGCGCAAAAGAGCAAAGCAAAAAGTGTAATTTTCGAAATGAGTTTTTTCTTCATGAGCGTGGATGAAACGATGGTCTTCCCATATTATTTCCTTACACTGAAATTACTTCTTCCACCACACTCGGAAGTTTCGCTTTCAAAAGGTTCTCAATTCCACCTTTCAAGGTTGCTGTTGATGAAGGACAGCCAGCGCATGAACCTTTCATTTCAACAAAAACTTTCTTCTCATCGTAACCTACGAAATCAATGGCGCCACCGTCTGCTTCCACTGCTGGACGAACAAACTCTTCCAACAAAGCCATAATGGCATCGTCATATTCCGAAGGCTTGAACTTCGAACGGTCAACAGATGACGGAGTAGATCCGCCTGCTTTCGCCTCTTCTATCATACTCGCGCTTCTGCTCATCAACTCCGCAGGAACAGTAGAAACCGCAACCTCATTGTCCATGAGCCACTCGCGAATGTATTCGCGCAGCTGCATAACAATCATATCCCAATCAATGGTGCCGTCTTTCGTTACGGTCACGAAATTATGTGCAATAAATACATTGGTTACAAATGGAAAATTGAAAAGCTCTTCTGCAAGTGGCGAAGAACCTGATGCTTCTGCCTTTGATTTATATTCAACTTGAAGTCCGCCGGTTAATAGCAAACGATCCG
>JBILTF010000123.1:0-3517 GCA_044371675.1 Flavobacteriales bacterium | reverse complement strand
CATCAACCTTTATCAATACCACATTTGTAGTAAAAAAAAGAGGACCGAAGTCCTCTTTCAAAAAAAAAAAATGAAACTATACAAGTATAGCGTCAAGCTTCTCGGTTAGTACGTTCTTTGGAACTGCACCAACACTCTTATCTACAACTTCTCCGTTCTTCACGAAAATGATTGTAGGGATATTTCTGATTCCAAATTTCGCACTGATCTCTGGATTGTTATCTACGTTTACTTTTCCCACTACTGCGCGGCCGTCATACTCTGTATGCAACTCATCAACGATAGGTCCTACCAATTTGCATGGCCCACACCATTCCGCCCAAAAATCAATCATCACTACCTTGTCTGAACCGTCCACCAATTCACTGTAGTTGCTGTCTGTAATTTCAACTGCCATATTTGTAAGTTTTTATGTTTCTAAAATGTTGTCTTTCTAAACTTAAACGGGGGACAAATGTAATACTAACTTTCTTTAAACATCAATAAAAAAATCATCTTTTCATTCACAATCTCTCATTAATGTGTTGTTTTCGAAGCAAATGAGCCTGAGTCAGCTATTTTTTCTTTCGAAGGGAAAAATAGAGCAAAACGGCTCCACCGATCACAAACAACACTGCAATAATCTCAGCCTGCGTAGCCTGAAAACCAAGAAAATCGAACTTATTGTTCACCCGAATCTTTTCTATGAAGAAACGCTCCAAGCCGTTGAAGATTAGATACAGCGCGGTTATTACTCCGGCAGCTTTAACCCGCTTGCGAATAGACCATAAGAATATAAAGATGGCCACTGCCGCAACAATCTCATACAACGGTGTTGGAAATACCCCTGGAACCAAATGAGTTCCGTAGCCTGCATATTGATCGGAAGTCATAAACTCACCCACTCTATTCACGTTATTCGGATAGTCGTAAGACCAGGCCCAATCGGGCAACCAAGAGAGCCATCCTGGTTTTGGACTTAAATTCTCAATTCCCCAATCCCCATCTCCGCTAGTGTGACAACCCATGCGGCCAATACCGTAGGCCAATATCATTCCCGGAGTTGCGGCGTCTGATAGGACTAACATCGGTATCTTCTTCATTTTAGCAAACGTTAAAACCACTATGGCTCCAACGATTAATCCGCCGTAGACCGTTAATCCGCTAATGAAACTTTCGAGTGATGGGTGAGTAAAGAACTCTCTTAGTTCAGCAGGATTCTCGAACAAGTGAAACAACTTCGCTCCTGCTAACCCTCCAATGGCGGCTAAGAAGGTAATCGTCCCTGTATATTCTCCTGCAGAAAAAGATTCCATTTTCTCCTCTGGATGAGGCAATTGCTTTTTCTTCTCGGTGTAATAACGGTAGTAGGCATATCCGCCACCCACGAGCAAACCCAATAGTGGATAACCGCTTTTTGAAAAGATTATATGTTGTGGTGAATTCACACCGTTGAACAAGCGTGCGCTGTTCAACAACAAGTAAATTACCTTCCATCCGAGAATAAATCCCATTAAGCCCGAAAAGAAGATATCCATCATGTTCGGCGCACCTCCAATGATAACCTTCCTTACTCCGCCTTTTATTAGTCCAAGGGTTTCTTTTCTCTTTAGCTCAAGCGTTAGCGTATAACTCGCCGCTATGAAAGCAAGCGCAACGAAGAAACCGAAGCTGTTTAGCATTTTCGCCCAAGACCATTCGACACCGAACCAATCGTAAAAAACATGATATAAAGTAGGATACATGTGGCGAAGATAATAAGGGAATGTAAAGCAATTGAGCAATAAATAGACATTCTCTCTCGACTACTCTTCAAGATTTGGTAATATGAAATTCATGCTGCCTTCATGTAAAACGAGTTAGTTTGTAAAAACAAAACAGCCATGTTTAAAAAAGTAAAAATCCAATTCTTGTTAGACGGGAAAATGCAAGAATTAATTACGAAGATTGTTGATCTGAAGAAAGAGAAGCAAGAAGAGATCATTTACACTGAATGTAATCAACGCATTCCTATTCAACGCCTAATTTCTATCAACGGCCTCTCGTTCGAAATCTAATCGAAAGACGTTTTTTTAACAAGCCTTCTGCAGTTAGATTTGTAGAAATACCTTGTTATGTCGAATGAACTACCCATGGGCATTCCTTCAGTGGATTTAGCCTTATTTTTAAACGGCACTGCCGAAGAGAAGCAACAGTTTGTAAATACCCTTGGCCACGCCTACGAAGAAATAGGATTTGTTGCAGTCAAAAATTCTTTAATCAACGACCAACTCATTTCAAAGCTGTACCAATCGGTGCAAGAATTTTTCACTCTTCCTCTTGACGTGAAATTGAAATATGAGCGCAAGGAATTAGCCGGACAGCGCGGCTACACGAGCTTCGGAAAGGAACATGCGAAAGATTCCAATGCCGGAGACCTGAAAGAGTTCTGGCACTTTGGTCAAGTTGTTACCGAAGGAAACAAAGACATTTATCCCGATAATATTCCTGTCGACGAACTACCTGAATTCTTAACCATTGGATTGGAGGCATACAAAGGCCTTGAAAAAACGGGGCGTTATATGCTCAGAGCCATTGCTCTTCATTTGGGATTGGAAGAAAATTGGTTCGACGCTCATATTCATGAAGGAAACAGTATTCTTCGTCCGATTCATTACCCACCCATTACTTCAGAGCCGAAAGACGCGGTTCGGGCTGGTCAACATGAAGACATTAATTTAATTACACTACTCATTGGCGCAAGTGCAGATGGATTGGAAGTATTGAACAAGCAAAACGAATGGGTGGCTGTTACGGCATTGCCCGACCACATTGTGGTGAACGTGGGCGACATGCTTGAACGTTTAACGAATAACCAGTTGAAAAGCACAACGCATCGCGTGGTAAATCCACCAAGAGAAAAATGGGACACCCCTAGATTCAGCATTCCCTTTTTCCTTCACCCAAGGAATGAAATGAAATTAGACTGTCTGCCTTCTTGCATTAAAGAAGGCGAACACGCTCAATACCCTCCTATTACAGCTGTAGAATTCTTGAATCAACGCTTAGCTGAAATTGGCTTGAAATGAAAGTTCGTATAAAACAAAACGCTCTTCGTTTTCGAATTACAGAAAAGGAATCTGAACTTCTGAAGAAAAGCAAACCTATAGAAGTCAGCTGCATTATTTTTCACGGCGTAGAACTCACCTTCCGCATTTTCCCTTCGAAAGATCAGAACAGCGAAATGATTTGGAATGCTCCTGAAGTTGAACTTCACATTCCCGATTTCGAAATGCAGACCTTCGTTTCTTCAAACAAAGAAACGTGGCACAAAGAGTTTACCATAGACGGGAAGATTTTATTAATCTCGGTTGAAAAAGATTTGGCTTACTTTCGGAACGGATTTCAAGCTTAATTTTTTTTCATGTTGAACGATTCCTTCGGAAGAACACTTACGTATGCGCGCCTTGCTGTTACAGACAAGTGTAATCTACGCTGCACGTATTGCATGCCTGAAGAAGGGTTGAAATGGTTGAAGAATTCACAGTTGCTGTCCACT
>JBILTF010000122.1:0-3540 GCA_044371675.1 Flavobacteriales bacterium | reverse complement strand
TGCCGTTAACAGTGAATCTGAATACCGCATTCTTCTTGAACAGTGCAAGGGTGCGCACTTCAATATGTTGCGCGTTTGGGGTGGTGGAATTTACGAAAGCGACATGTTCTATTCGTTGTGCAACGAATTGGGAATTCTCATTTGGCAAGATTTCATGTTTGCGTGCAGCATGTATCCGGGTGATGCGAAATTTTTAGAAAGCGTTCAAAAAGAAGCCGAACAAAACGTTCGCAGAATTTCTTACCACCCATGCATGGCCCTTTGGTGCGGTAACAACGAGAATGCAGAAGCGTGGTCGAATTGGGGTTGGAAGACGGGTCTTTCAACGTCTTCTGTTTCTGCGATTGACAGCGAGTACAATCAATTGTTCAATCAGCTTTTACCTGGAATTGTCGGACACTTTTCGAACCTCCCCTATTGGCCTTCATCTCCGCAATTCGGAAGAGGAAATCAAGAGTCGTTGAATGTTGGCGACTCGCATTATTGGGGATTGTGGCATGACGCACAGCCGTTTTCAGTTTTGGAAACGAAGGTGCCTCGATTCATGAGTGAGTTCGGCATGCAAAGTTTTCCGAGTGAAGATGTATTGAAGTTAATGTCGCCTCTTGCACCTTACGATATGAATTCGGAAGGAATAAAATTGCATCAGAAAAACGCACGCGGTTTTGGTTTAATGAAGCAATACACCGAGCAATGGCATCCTAAAGCTAGCGAGCTTCCTGTTCCCGAGTATGCGAAACTTACGCAAGAAATGCAAGCCGAAGGCATGTGCAGAGCCATTGAAGTTCAGCGTAGCAGTCCGCGATGCGGAGGCACCTTGTACTGGCAATTGAATGACGTATGGCCTTCTTTTTCCTGGAGCAGTATTGATGTGTTGGGAAAGGAAAAAATCTTCCATCAAAAATTAAAAGAGAGCTACGCTCCGCAATTGCTGACATACAAAATTGAAAACGATTCGCTCTTTATCGTTTGGGTCGACGATCAATATAGTCAGCCTTATGAAGTGAAAGTTTTCGGAGAAATAAAACAACTTCAAAAGAAACGTCCCAGGGGCGTTGGCTTCAGTAATTACACCATTAAGGTGAATGGAAGTATTTCACAAAGTGAAGGTATTTCACTTCGAGAATTAAAAGGAAAGTATGAGCGATTGCTTTCGTTAGAAGCTGTCTATAGGAACATTTCTATTCAGCGAACATTTACCATTCGTCTATAGGACCTTCGTTCGAAGAACCCTCGTCTGAAAGACCCTCGTCTGCAAGACCCTCGTCGCTAGAAAGGCGACTCCTCGCCGCCTGTGAACGTAAAGTCCTCATCATCTCCTAAGTCATCATTCATCTTCGAAGAGACTGTAATGGTTGTAGCACCGCTATCGAGGAAGGCATTGTTCGCAGGAATAGCTCGGGCTTCGTTTGAACCTCCATTAAAATCGTTGTTGAAGTTATAACCGTCGACATCCGCGAATTTCGCGAGGTTCGCAATGAAGCGCAGGCGAATGTTATCGAGTCCACCGTTACGGTGTTTCGCGATAATTAATTCAGCCAGACCTTGAGAAGGTGTGCGTTCGTTGTCGTTGAATTCGGTAAGTCCGTAATATTCTGGACGGTAGATAAACCCTACGATATCGGCATCTTGCTCAATCGCACCCGATTCACGTAAGTCGGAAAGCATAGGGCGTTTGTCTCCGCCACGTGTTTCAACAGAACGAGAGAGCTGTGAAAGCGCGATAACGGGCACATCGAGTTCTTTCGCAATTTGTTTAATGGAACGTGAGATAGCAGAGATTTCTTGTTCGCGGTTTCCGCCTTTGCCTTCGCCGGCGGTCATGAGTTGCAAGTAGTCGATGATGATCAGTTCTATTCCATGATTCGATTTAAGTCGACGACATTTCGCACGCAATTCGAAAACCGAAAGTGCAGGAGTATCGTCGATGAATATGGGGGCTTCAGACAAGTTCACTACTTGATGATGCAGTTGCGTCAATTCATAATCTTTCAGCTGTCCTTTTCGAAGTTTCTCAGAATTGATTTCTGTTTCGCTCGCAATCAAACGTTGCACCAATTGAACTCCCGACATCTCGAGTGAGAAGACTGCAACAGGACGTTTGAAATCGACAGCAACGTTTCTGGCCATCGATAGAACGAAAGCTGTTTTTCCCATACCTGGACGAGCCGCGATAACAATCATGTCTGACTTCTGCCATCCGCCCGTAAGTTTGTCTACCGCATTGAATCCAGTCGGTGTCCCGCTTATTCCATCTTTGTTTTTTCTGGCTAATTCTATCGCTTCCATGGCAGACTTCACGAGTGTGCTCATTTTGTCGGAAGACTTACGAATATTCCCTTCGGCTACTTCAAAGATGTTGCTTTCGGCTTTGTCTAGCAAGTCGAAGGTATCTGTGGTTTCGTCGTAGGCAGCTTTAATAATTTCATTTGAAACGCGTATTAATTCGCGTTGAATGAATTTTTGCGAAACGATACGTGCGTGTGTTTCAATATTGGCTGTTGAAGCAACGCGATTGGTTAATTGAGAAATGTACAGTGGACCGCCTACGAAATCCAGTTTTCCAGCTTTGCGAAGGGCTTGGGTTACGGTAAGAATGTCAACTGCTTGTCCAGCCCCGAATAACTCGCGAATGGCTTCGAATATGTCTCCGTTTGCCTCTTTGTAAAACGAATCGGGTTTCAGGATATCGATAACCGCGTTCAGCGATTTCCCTTCTAACAACATAGCGCCAAGAACCGCCTCTTCCAAATCAACAGCTTGTGGCGGAAGTTTCCCCATTTCGTTCGCTGGCATGAAGTCGCGAATTGATGAAACTCTGTCTTTGCGTGGATTTTTCGGTTTGTAGTTATTATCTGTTGCCATAGGTTTTCGGTTCTAGAAGGACCTCAAAATTAGTTCAGAGTAATTGATTGTGGGGGCAAAAGTTTTACAACTTGGGTTTTTGATAGTATGTGAATAACTTGGAACTGCGTTATGGGAACTTCGTTGTTCCTACTGCGTAATTGGAAAATCGATGATTTTATTCCTACTTCGTAATTGGAACTGCGTTATTCCTACTGTGTAATTCATCCGAAGGATTGATCGCCGAAGGTGATTGATCACGAAGGAAAGTATATTCTTCTTAATATTACCGAGATAACTCAATATTGAAAATATGACCCGTCAACACACCTATACTGCTAACATAGAATGGACTGGAAACCTCGGAACAGGAACTTCAGGTTATACTGAATACTCACGTAATCACACGTTGTCTGCTGAAGGGAAGTCACCTCTCGCCTGCTCTTCTGCGCCGGAGTTTCGCGGCGATGCGACCTTGTATAATCCCGAAGACATGTTGTTGTATTCCGTGTCTTCTTGTCATATGTTGTGGTTCTTACATTGCTGCGCAGATGCTGGAGTGATTGTAACGGCATACACAGACAAACCCCAAGGCACTTTGGTTATCGATTCAAACGGAATTGGAAAGTTCACAGAAATAACCCTGCATCCAGTTGCAACATTGCAAAATCCGGAAGATGAAAATCAGCTTGCGGC
>JBILTF010000069.1:0-12283 GCA_044371675.1 Flavobacteriales bacterium | reverse complement strand
AGCGGTCATAGGACATTCGCGATTAGGTAAAGCTGCGCTTTGGGCTGGAATAACAGACGAGCGATTCGATATGGTGGTTTCGAACAATTCCGGATGTGCGGGTGCTGCGCAGTTCAAAACCATGCGTGGAGAAGACATTGAAAAAATAACCAATCGCTTTCCGTATTGGTTCGCAAGAAATTTTCAAAGCTTCCGAGGAAATGACTCTTTGCTTTTAGTTGATCAAGAAATGCTTCTTTCATTGGTTGCACCTCGCGCACTCTATGTGGCCAGTGCGAGTAAAGATTCGTGGGCCGATGCTGAAGGGGAGTACCTTTCGTTTTATAAATCACAGGCTGTTTATGGAATGTATGATACGCTATTAGATATTTCTTACAAGTATCCTGCGGCAGGGGAGCAGGTTACGCAAGGCAAATTGGCTTATCACCTCCGCGCCGGAGAGCATGAAATTCTAGTTTGGGATTGGCAGAAATATGTCGAATTTGCCAAAAAAGTATTATATTTGCCGTCCAATTAAAAATTGTTAATCGGGTTTCGTACCCACAAAACAAAAAATTATGTCAGTAAAAATCAGATTACAGCGCCACGGTAAGAAGGGTAAGCCTTTCTTTCACATTGTTGCCGCTGATGCGCGTTCACCGCGTGATGGTAAATTCATCGAGCGTATTGGAAGCTACAATCCAAACACCAATCCTGCTACAATTGTGTTAGACACAGACAAAGCAGTTACCTGGTTGAATAACGGAGCGCAGCCTACAGACACTGCTCGTGCAATTCTTTCTTACAAAGGTGTTTTATACAAAACACACTTGGACAAAGGTGTTAAGAAAGGTGCATTAACTCAAGAACAAGCCGATGAGAAATTCAACGCTTGGTTAGATTCTAAAGATGCTAAGATTCAAGCGAAGCGCGATGGACTTTCTTCTATTAAAGAAGGAGCCTTGGCTGAGCAATTGAAGGCTGAGCGTGCAGTTAACGAAGCGCGTATCGCTGCTCGTGCTGCTGCAGATGCTGCTGCTCACGCAGAAGCAAATCCAGTTGTAGAAGAAGAAGTTGTTGTTGAAGAAGTTGTAGTTACTGAAGAAGCTCCTGCAGTTGAAGAAGCTCCTGCTGCTGACGAAGCACCTGCTGCTGACGAAGCACCTGCTGCTGAATAATCAGTCTATACGTTTTGTAAAAGGGGAAGCAACAGCTTCCCTTTTTTTTTTAACTTGGCTGCTTTGAGAATAAAAAAAATGGTTTGATATGTCTTCCTTGGTAACAAAAGAAAAAAGTTTCTTCGCGAATTCAGTAATGATGGTGCGTCCTGCTGCATTCGGATTTAATGAAGAGACAGCCGCAAGCAATTCATTTCAGCGAGAATTGAATGGTTCGGCAGATGAAATTTTAGAACGAGCCATTGAAGAGTTTGATAACGCCGTGCATGTGTTGCGGTCGAATGACATTGCTGTTTATATTGTTGAAGACACACTTGTTCCTACAAAGCCAGATGCCATCTTTCCGAATAACTGGATCTCCTTCCATCCGAACGGCACGCTCATTTTGTACCCCATGGAAGCGCTGAATAGGCGCTGCGAAAGGCGACTGGAAGTAGTATTGGAACTTCAACAAAAATTCAATTTTGAAAAGGTATTAGACTTGACGCATTTCGAATCGGAAAATTTATTTCTGGAAGGCACCGGAAGTGTGGTTTTTGATCATGAGAACAAAGTGGCGTTTGCAGCTATTTCCTCACGCACGAGTGAAGTTGTCTTTCAAGAGCTTTGTAAACAAATTGAATACTCACCTTTCACGTTTTCTGCTTTCGATGAAAACGGTCAGCCTATTTACCACACCAATGTAATCATGTGCATGGGAGACGATTTCGTTGTGGTTTGTTTGGAGTGTTTGCCAGATGAGCAAAGTAGGAATCTATTTTTGAATGAAGTTAGTCGTTTGGGAAAAAGAGTTCTTGAAATTTCAGTAGCGCAAATGAATGCCTTTGCGGGAAATATGCTCTTGCTTAGAGATAGTCAAAACAACAATAAATTGGTTCTTTCTGAAACGGCTTATCAGAGTTTGACGAGTGCTCAATTCGATTTTCTGAAACAGCGTATAGACTTTGTTCGTTTCGAAATTCCTCTTATAGAAACCATCGGCGGCGGAAGCGCACGTTGCATGTTGGCGGAGATTTTTTAATTCTTGGAACTTATTCTAATTCTCCGAACTCTCCGCGTTCAAACTGATGGAAGGCATCCATGAGTTCTTGCTTGGTATTCATGACGAAAGGACCGTAGGCAGCAATTGGTTCCATGATAGGCTCTCCGGAAAGGATTAGCACTACTGCATCTTCCTCGCATGAAATGCTAAACGATTCTCCATCATTACTGAATAGTCCGAATTCGCTAGTTACAAGCTTTTGCTCTTCATTCGCAGTAATGCTTCCCGCAATTACGAGAATTCCTGTATTGTTTCTTTCGTTGAAGGAAAAAGTAGCGGATCCTCCAGCTTTTAATTTCACATTGAAAGCATGTACTTCAGTGAAGGTTGAAGCTGCGCCCTTAGCGCCTTCATAATTTCCGGCAATGACTTCCACAATACCAGAATCGTTTGGTAATTGCACCTTCGGAATATTCGTATTTAAAATTTCTTGGTACTTTGGTTTTGAAAGTTTGTCTGCTGCAGGAAGATTAACCCAAAGTTGAACCATGGAAAAAATTCCACCTGCTTTTGAAAATTCTTTTTCATGATATTCTTTGTGAAGAATGCCTGAAGCGGCGGTCATCCATTGCACATCGCCTTCACCAATGATTCCGCTATTACCGGCACTATCATGATGCGCAACTCTTCCTTTATAAGCGATTGTCACGGTTTCGAAACCCTTATGCGGATGCACACCAACGCCCTTCTGAACTTCGGTTGGAGGGAAGTAATGCGGAGCAGCGTAATCGAGCATAATGAACGGATTCATGCGCTCCATGCTCAAATAATAATCGGGAATGAAGTGATGAACCTTGAAGCCATCCCCAACGAAATTTGTTGGCGGCGGCGGTATAATGGATTGAAGTGATCTTTTCATAAGTGCTGCAAAATTACATCATTATCTTCGCACCATGAACAAAGACGAAATGCACTGCTTGGGGAAGATTACCAGGCTACATGGATACAAAGGAGAGTTGACAGTGTTTCTTGATACCGCGAAGGTGGCTGATTACAAGGAATTGAAATTTCTTTTTTTGGAAATTAAGGATAGTCTGGTTCCATACAAGATTGAACTTTTCGAACCGAAAACCAATGACTCAGTAAAAGTGCGTTTGGCGGGTGTGAACGACGAAGCCACCGCTAAATCTTTGCTCAAGTCCATGGTATATGTTCGTTTAACCGAACTTTCTGTGAAAGATGAAGACCGCAGAGATATGGTGAATTGGGTCGGATACGAGGTCTTCGATCAAACACATGGAAACATTGGTGTGGTAGAAGAAGTAGTAGAGAATAGAAAAAATCCGCAACTTGAAATTCGTCACAATACGGGCAAACTTATCCTACTTCCCCTTCAACCTGAGTTCGTATTAGAAATAGATGACGAGAGCAAAACTATTTCTACGTCAGCGCCTGAAGGACTCATCGAGTTGTACTTAGAATAATTAATCAACATTTCAAACCGCAGATGGTTGAGAAAGGGATGAGTTTCAAAGATTCTCAGCCCTTTTTTTATTAGTACATTTGTCGAACGATTCAATGATAGTCGAACCAAATTTTTATTCATGACAAACATCGGTACACGTCCCGAAGGCGCAACATTGGCCTATCTCGGACTTAAACATGTTTCCACTGCATATTGGAACATGACCCCTACAGAATTGGTTGAAGAAACCATCTTGCTTTCTCAGGGAACACTCACGAATACTGGCGCTTTAGCCATTGATACCGGAGAATTCACCGGAAGATCTCCAAAAGATAAGTTTATTGTAAGAGATGCTTCAACCGAAAACAGCGTATGGTGGAGCCAATTCAACATTCCATTCGATTCAGATAAATTCACACGCCTGTACGAGCGCATGTGTGCTTACCTGAATGGAAGAGAAGTATACGTTCGCGATGCTTACGTGTGCGCAGACCCTCGCTACCGCATGAACTTGCGTGTAGTGACAGAATTCCCCTGGAGCAACATGTTCGCAAGCAACATGTTCTTACGTCCAACTGCTGAAGAATTAACAACCATGACTCCTGAATGGCACGTCATCTGCGCTCCAGAATTCATGGCAGATCCAGAAATCGACGGTACTCGTCAGCACAATTTCGCAATCATCGACTTCACAAAGAAAATGGCCATCATTGGTGGAACTGGTTATACCGGTGAAATCAAAAAAGGAATTTTCACGGTGTTGAATTACGTTCTTCCACACGAGAAGAATGTATTGTCAATGCATTGTTCAGCGAACGTGGGTAAAGACGGAGACACTGCAGTGTTCTTCGGACTTTCTGGAACGGGAAAGACAACATTGTCTTCCGATCCGAACAGAAGATTGATTGGAGATGACGAGCACGGCTGGACCGACACGACAGTCTTCAATTTTGAAGGTGGATGTTACGCGAAGACAATTGACTTGTCTCGCGAAAAGGAACCTCAGATTTACGACGCAATTAAGTTCGGTGCGTTGCTAGAGAACATTGGTTTTGAAGACGACGGGGTGACTCCTGATTACGTTGATAGCGCGAAGACAGAGAACACACGTGTGAGCTATCCGTTGGAGCACATCGACAATACCATGAATCCAAGTGTTGGTGGTATTCCGAAAAATATTTTCTTCTTGACTTGCGATGCCTTCGGCGTATTGCCTCCGATTAGTAAGCTTACCAAGGAGCAGGCGATGTATCAGTTCATTAGTGGATATACCGCGAAAGTTGCTGGAACAGAAGCCGGAATTACCGAGCCAACCACCACATTCAGTGCGTGCTTTGGTGCGCCATTCTTGCCGTTGCATCCAACCGCTTATGCAGAGATGTTGGGTAAGAAGATTGATGAGAGCGGAGCACAAGTTTGGTTGATTAATACCGGGTGGTCCGGTGGATCATACGGAGTTGGAAGCCGCATGAAATTGAGCTTCACACGTGCAATGATTACTGCAGCGTTGGAAGGAAAGTTGAACAATGTTGAATTCGCAACACATGAAGTGTTCGGATTGGCAATGCCAACGGCATGTCCAGAAGTTCCTGCAGAAATGTTGAATCCACGCAACACGTGGTCAGACAAAGACGCATACGACGCGAAAGCGAATGAGTTAGCAGAGAAGTTTGTAATGAATTTCGAGAAGTTCAAGGACTATGCAAGTGAAGCCTTGCTTTCGGCTTCTCCGAAGGTGAAAGCATAATTTAATATTGAAATGAAGCAGGCCTGTTGCATTGGATTATTTCTTCTGCTACTGGCTTGTTCTACTTCTGAACCGGATAATTCTGTTTCGGCATTTAATTCGAATGATCGTTCTGTTTATTCGAAGAAGGAAGAGAATATTCTGACGTTTTTGAATTCGGATTATGAGATATCGGTTTGGGCGAGCTTGGTTGAGTTAAGCACTTGGGCAGATTCGTTGAAGCAAAACGAATACACGTTGTTAGTCCCTTCTGATGCGGTTCTTCGAGTGAAGGGCCTCGATAAATATCAAGCCTTAGTGCCTTCAAAGAATAGAGTGGCATTGAACAAAGAAATCGGACATCACCTGATTCCTGGACGCATTTCATTTGCGAATCTTCCTGATACGGTTTTGAAAAATGTAAATGGTGAAAGTTTGATTTATACGTCTTCCACCAAGAGACTTTCGGAGTTTGAGATTACTGCGGTGGAGCGGGAGCTTAAGCTAGGGCGAATAATTAGAATAAGATAAGAAAAGGTAAGAGAGAGTAAGAGAGGGTAAGAATGGAACTTCGTTCCTCAATCTTTCAGATCAATCACTACGTGATCAATTCTTCGAATCAATCGCTTTGCGATCAATCGTTCCGATTACTCCGTAGGATTGATCACCGAAGGTGATTGATTCGAAGAATTGATCTGACGAAGTCAGATTTATCGCCTTCGGCGATTTAAGCGTAATGATTCATTAGTTCAACTCTCAACAACCTCAGCGCATTCTCAATAGCCGGATTGCCTACCGCCGCTTCCATCTCTAAAACGAAATTGCTGAGGTACATGCTGTTGTCGTTCGGATTTACTTTCGAGTAAGAAACTTTAAATAGTTCAGAGATGTCGCTCTTCGCTTGTTGAATGTTCGCCCAGGTGTGCTCACTTACATACATCTGCAACGAAACGTTGTGGTCGAATTCTTCGCGAATGTTGCGAATCATTTCCAACTGCAATAACATGCATGTCATTCCCGAACGATTGCTGCGCAAAACTATGCTGCTCGGTCTTGATCTTTCCAACATAACAATCAATCGTTCATATGCTGAAAGACGCAAGGAAGCAAGCGCACTTGCATTCGATTTGCGTAATTCTAACTGCCAGCGTTGCTCATTGTGACGATGTTGTTTTTCCATTAGGAAGAAAATAATCGTTCCGGCAATGACAATGCTCAAGGCTACCAATAGAAATGTAAGAGATGCGTTCATGTTGCAAAGAAACTTCTTAATGTGTTAACGTGCAAATGCTATCTTTGAAGGGTATGAAATACATTTTCTTCTTGATTATCTTCTTTGCATGCGGCATTGTCTTTTCACAGCCGCTTAAGCGCTCATACACCACAACCGTTAGTGCAGAAGGCTTCTATCTGCAGAACCCTTGGGCGGGTGGATTGAATTCGTGTCAGATTTCGAGAATAGATGCAAACGGCGACGGGAACAAGGATATTTTTATTTTCGATCGCATAGGTTCGCGTATTTCTATTTTCATTAATATGGGCGATGTGCAAGGCGATACCTATTACCGATACACGCGCGAATACAACAATGCTTTTCCAACCGGATTAACCAATTGGGTGTTGCTGCGCGATTACAACTGTGACGGGAAAGAAGATATTTTTGCCAATTATTACAGCGGAATTAAATTATGGAAGAACACCTCAACCAATGGAGTGCTTTCTTTTGAGCCTGTAGACAATGGCGCCACTATTCATTCGAATTACGATTTCGGAAGTCCCTTCGACGCCCCAATCTATACCGTAAGTCTAGACGTTCCATCTATCACGGATTACGACAACGATGGTGACCTGGATATTTTCGCATACACCGAACAATCGACAACCATTTACTTCTTTAAGTCCATGCAATCTGAAGAAGGGAACTGCGAAACAACAAGCTACATCTGCGGAAACAGATGCTACGGAATGTTTGGTGAAAGTCCGGAGAGTTTCTCCATTTTAGAAGGGGCCGATTTTGATTGCGGCTTCAACGTAACCGATCCGCGTTCGCAAAATAATTTGCACACCGGAAGTTCGATTTGTTCCATTGATTTGGATAACAATGGCATTAAAGATTTCGTCATTGGAGATGTTTCAGAAAATAATTTAGCTGCTATTTATTTTGAAAATGCATTCAATGGTTTGGACAGCGCAACTGTTGTTCAATTCGATTTCCCCGCTCAAGTGGGTGGAGCCTTGCCTGTGAATTTGCCGTTGTTTCCTGCAGCATATTACGAAGACGTGAACAACACTGGTGTTAGCGATTTACTCGTTTCTCCGAATTCATACGCCACTGCGGAAGACATGAACAGCGTTTGGTACTATGAAAATACAGGCGGTGAAAGCTTCCCACAATTTCAATTTGTGATGGACGATTTTCTTCAACACGATATGATTGAATTGGGCACCGGAGCTTATCCGGTTTTAGAAGACGTGAATGGAGATGGATTAAAAGATTTGCTTATCACCAATCGCAAATCTTTCGATCAAATAACTCCAAGCAACAACCACACGTCTCGAATTTTTTGTTACTACAACAATGGAACACCAACCGTTCCTTCATTTGATTTCAACTCGAACAACTGGCTGCCTTTGGCCACGGATACGTTGGATAGCAAGTACATTACCTTCGGAGACGATGATGGCGACGGTGACAAAGATTTGTTGATTGGAATTCAGAATGGATATTTGGTGCGCTTTGAAAATGATGCTGCTACTCCAAATGGAATCGTGTTTTCAGACAATGGAGAATTATTGAAGGATAACAACGGAGCAACCATAGATGTGGGTCAATTCGCGACACCGCAATGGGTTGACTTAAACGGTGACGGGCTCTTAGATTTAGCAGTAGGAGAGAAGAATGGTAACGTGAATTTCTATGCTAACATTGGAACAGCCAACGTTGCCTCATACGAGTTCAGAGAAGATACGTTGGGAGGAATGGTGGCCACTAACATTCTGGGAATATTCGGATATAGCGTTCCGCATTTTTTCAAGAATGAAGTGAATGAATGGGAAGTGTTGTTGGGAACGGAAACCGGACAAGTCAATCATTTCTCGAATGTATCTGGAAATCTCTTAGGCGACTTCACATTTGATACGACAGACTTCCAAGGAATTAACGAAGGTGAGCGTTGCGCGGTGTGGTTTGAAGATATTACTTCAGACGGCAAACGCGATTTGTTCATCGGACAAATAGGAGGAGGGCTTGGGTTCTATTCAAGCGATACAATTATTTCAGTGAGCGAAACTCTCTTCAACGACATTCAAGTTTATCCGAATCCGGCTAGCACACAACTGACCATAGACGCCGGTTCGAATTGGAACACTGTTTCAGCTTTGGAATTGTATGATCTAAGTGGAAGAAGAGTTTGGTCGGAACGCGTGAATGCAAGAACCACGCTTGTTAATCTTTCGAACTTCTCTGAAGGAATTTATATTCTGAAATTGTACGGCACTGCTGTTCGGAAGAAGATTGTGGTTAGGAAGTAAATTGTTTATTCGGAAAGAAGATTCCAAATCTTATAGCTCTCTTCTGCTTGAATTTCAAGCGTGCTTTGGCCATTGCAGTAACGCGCACCGCGAGAGATGCCTTCTTGAAGGAAGGCTGTTGTTTCCGGATTGTAGATTAAATCATACAAGACATGCTGATCTGTAAGACACGAATAATCCAAGTTTGGTTTTTCTTCATTGTTCGGAAACTGACCAACAGGAGTGGTATTCACAATGAGCTTGCATTTCTCCAAAAGCAGCGGTGTGACTTGCTCGTAGGAACATGTTTGTTCGTTCTGAGGGACGCGGCTCACGAAGAAAAAGCGAATGCCTAGTTCTTTCAGAACATAAGCAACGGCGAGCGATGCTCCGCCTGTTCCGAGGATAAGCGCGTTCTCAACTCTGTTTTCAATGAGTGGAAGTAATGTTCTTCTAAATCCGATGTAATCGGTGTTGTGACCAATCCAACGTCCTTCAATAATTTCAACACAATTCACTGCGCCAATCGCTTTCGCGGCTGGCGAAAGCTCGTCGAGGTAATGAATGATTTCTTGTTTGTAAGGAATGGTGACATTGAATCCGCTCAATCCAGATAATTGAGGGCGACTGCGAATGTTGTCAATAGAATCTAATTCTAAATTGGAATATTGTTTCTGTTGATCTTCAAATTTTTTTTCAAAATAATCCTTCGAAAAAGAGTGCTTCAACGACTTGCCAATCAGCCCATACGTCTTCATGCTTTCGTGCCGAATTTGCTTTTCAAGTAAGCAAAAACCATAGGAGCAAGGGAGATAAGAATGATCATGATAACAACCGCTTCGAAGTGTTTTTTCACGAATTCAATTTGACCTAAAAAATAGCCAGCGAGAGACATACTTACAATCCAAAGCACTCCTCCTAAAATATCGTATGGAAGGAATTTCGTGCGGTAATCCATTTTGCCAATTCCCGCAACGAATGGTGTAATGGTGCGAACAATCGGAACGAAGCGTGCCATGATAATGGCTTTCGTTCCGTGCTTTGTGAAGAACTCCTCGGTTTTGGTTAAGTGCTTTTCAGCAATCAAAGGTTTGCCTCTAAACTTCTTCGCAAGAATAGCAGTTCCGAATGATCTTCCAATGTAGTAATTGCATTGATCTCCGAGTATAGCTGCAACGATTAAGGATATCATTAAAATGGAAAGGCTCAAATTGTTTTCACCCGCACACATAGCTCCTGCTGCGAACAAGAGGGAATCTCCGGGAAGAAATGGCATGACTACCAATCCTGTTTCAACAAAAATGATGAGAAATAAAATGGCATAAAACCAAACGCCATATTCATTCAATAAAAGAGGGAGCTCTTCATTCAAGTGCAGAACGAAGTGTAAAAAAGATTGTATCGTTTCCATATTAAAGCGAACACTTTATTTCAGGTGCGCATTGCTCTGCGTAACCTTGAACACCTCCCGCGAGACTGTAGATAGCATCTCCCGGGAATTTCTTTTCAATCATATATACGAGAGCATCTGAGCGTTTTCCACTGGTGCAATGGAAGACAATTGGATTTTCTTTTGGAAGGGAAGGGTACTTTTCAATCACGTGTTCCATTGGAATGTGCATTCCTCCAAGTGAGCAGATGGCCACTTCGTATTCTTCACGAATGTCTACTAGCAAATGGGGTATGTTCTCGTTCTTCCAGTTAAGTAATTCTTCAGGCTGCAAATGTTGCATATTATCCTTTCATTTTAGAAACTATTTCTTCGGGAAGGTAATCGAAGAAGGTATCACCACGAAGACCCATGCGCAAACACTCTAAAGGAATGGTTTCGTTCTCTGCAATATTTCCAAGGTTTACATTCGAACCGCAGTTCTTAATGAAATATACTTGTTGTGCTTTTTTCGGTGCTTCCCAGATAATATCGTTTCCGTTAATCTTGCTTAAGATTTTATTGATAAGCATAACGTGAGCTTGTCCGCTCGGACGATAGATTCCAACGTTTCCGCTTTCACGTGCTTCAGCAATAACTTTCCAAGAGCCCGCATTCAATTCAGCTTGCATCATTTTAATCCATTTAGCTGGACTAATTAAAATGCCTTCTTCCTTCGATCCAACTTCTGAAAGGACTTGGTAGTTTTTCGCGTATTCCGTGATAAGCGCACATTTCTTTTTGTGATCCAAGGCCATGCTTCCGTCAGAAACCTCAACCATTTCAATTCCAAGACTGTCGATGTACTTGCGGTATTTGTCAAGCTCTCCGCGCACATAGCACGCTTCGAAAAGCGTTCCGCCTAGATAAACCTTGATTTTCGCGTCGTGATACAACTTCACCTTTTCTTTAACTTGCGTTGAAAACACCGAGGTTCCAAAACCAAGTTTCACCATATCGATATATTCAGAACTGCTCGAGATCATTTCTTCGGCCTGTTTAAGAGAGATTCCTTTGTCCATAACCATCGTAAGTCCGAACTGACGTTCTTTCTTTTCGCGGCTAGGCATGTGGCTTAGTTGAATGTTCATAGTTTCTAATTTTATGCGAATATCGGTTAAATTTACTTAGTGTGAAAATTACACTAACCCTAGGTCGCTTTTAAGTTGAATGTAAAACGGTAATTGAAGAATTTTCGGATAGTACTCTTCCAACTCAGAGAGTTGTGCGCTTTCATTTTGCATAAGGTAGTGAAGAAGTTCTTGTGCGTCTTGAATTTTTCCTAATTCCACCAAGTAAACCGCTCTTCGGTATCCTATATCTGGATTGGACAAATGCACCAATGTGGCTTCAAGCATGATTTCCAATGCTTTTTCATTGTTTCCGTGTTTGAAGAACGCGTCGGCAAGTGCCATCCAGGTTTCTTCGTTTTCAGGAAACTCTTTCACTAGTTTTTCTCCTAGAGAAATAGACTCTTCGAATTTTTCCATCTTCACCAACACTTCCATTTTGTAGATGGCGTAGTCGGGGTTTTTCGATTCCAAATCAATGGCCTTGTCTAGGAAGGGAATGGCTTCTGCCAATTTTCCTTGAAGATCCATAACCACTCCAATTCCCAAATAAGCGTCTGCCCAATATTCATCGGTCTCAATACTCTTGTGGTAATAGAAAAGAGCTTTGTCGTAGTCGTTCAGTTTCTCGAAGCACTCTCCAACGTGACAGAAAATAGGAGCCTGGGGAGGTTCATGCACATAAGATTCTTCAAGCACTTCAAGGGCCTCAGAATATTTCTCTAATTTGAAAAGTGCGTGCGCCTTGTTGTAATAAGCAGGAGCGAAGTCGCTTTGAATGGCTAAACAATAGTCGTAAGCTTCAATAGATTCTTCGGAACGATCGAGTTTTTGAAAAGCATTACCCAAGTTGTACCAAGCGGCAAAGCTATATGGATGTTCGTCTATGAAATTTTGGAAGTAGATTGCGCACACAGCGGGAAGTCCTGCCATTTCAAAACAAA
>JBILTF010000068.1:0-12510 GCA_044371675.1 Flavobacteriales bacterium | reverse complement strand
AGGATAAAACGCTTCTTCGAAATGAAAGATTTTTGTAGAGGCGTTTTCTTGTTCTACGATAGAAATTACGTCGAATCGAGGTTCTAGCGAATAGTTGTGAAGCACAATGAACAAATGTGCTGCACGAATCAATTTTTGCCGCTTGCGTGGATTCACCGCATCGAGCGGATTACCGAACGCGTCGGTGCTGCGCGTTTTCACTTCAATAAAGACTAAATAATCATGATCAATCATGATTAAATCAACTTCATACGGATCTATACGCCAATTCATGGCGACTTCCTTGTATCCCTTTTTCTTTAAAAAGTCCAGCGCTTGCGCTTCGCCTTTTTTTCCTAATGCGGTGTGGTTCATGGTTAAGCAATTACATTTGCTGCAAATTATTTCATTCTATGAAAAATCTTCTTGCTTTCCTGTTTGTGTTTATGGGCATAACAACTTTCGCTCAATCTTCAACCGAGCCACAGTCTTCATGGGGCGGGGTTTCGGAACGCAAGGGACAGAATTATTTTTATTGGGGTTATAACAGAGCCTCTTATTTAAGAAGCTATATTCATTTCAAGGGAGATGGATACGATTTCGAATTGAAAGAGGCGAGTGCAACCGATATGCCCGCGAAGTTTGATCCAAACGTTTACCTAAACATTAAGTATTTCAGTGTGCCGCAATTCAATGTTCGCTTTGGCCGCTTTCTTACCGATCAGTTCTCTGTTTCAGTAGGATGGGATCATATGAAGTATCGTTTAACACCTACGCAGACGTGCATTTTAAACGGGTACATTGACACTACGAAATACGCGGGACAACAATACACGGGGAACTTCAACAATCAACAAATTTTGTACACTACGAGTTTCATGGATTTTCACCACAGCAATGGATTTAATTTTATTCGTGCTGCGGCTGAATACCGTGCGCCTGTCTGGACAGACAAGACCAATAAAAACGGATTGTATATGTGGTGCTCTGGAAACTTAGGATTCTTTTTGCCTTGGACCGATTTCACCTTTTACGGTGAACGTCATTTGAATTGGCTACACGTCGCAGGATGGGGATGGAGCGCCTCTTCAGGCTTGCGTTTCGAAGCCGGCAAACATTTCTTCGCACAAGTGGGCGCGCAATTAGGACGCTCTTATTTAGGAAATATAATGTTAGAAGACGGCGACAAAAACGCACGCGCTCAACAAGCCATTACCTTCATGGAACGCTCCTGGTCTATCGGAACCTACTTTGGTGGAGGAAAGAAGAAACGTTAAAATCCTGCGGATCAATCGAAATGAATTTCGATCAATCTCTACGAGATCAGTCTGACGTTGTCAGAGAAATAAATCGTCGAAGACATTCGCCGAAGGCATTCGTGTATTCACATTCGTTGCTACGCAACATTAGTCCTTCGGACTAAATGTGTATAGCGCGCTTCGCCGTAGCATCCAACGCCGCTTCCTTGAAGCTTTCGGTGAATGTTGGGTGAGCATGAGAGATGCGTCCAATGTCTTCCGCGCTAGCACGGAATTCCATGGCAACAACCGCTTCAGCAATCATGTCTGCGCAACGCGGACCAATCATGTGAACGCCTAAAATTTCATCGGTGTCTTTGTCTGCTAATACTTTCACCAATCCGTCGGTGTCCATACTCGCACGCGCTCTTCCGCTAGCTTTGAATGGGAAGCTTCCTACTTTGTAGTTCTTACCCATCTCTTTCAATTGCTCTTCGGTATATCCAACGCTTGCAACTTCTGGCCAAGTGTATACAACACCTGGAATTAGATTGTAGTTGATGTGCGGTTTTTGTCCAGCAATAACTTCAGCCACAAATGTTCCTTCTTCTTCGGCCTTGTGCGCAAGCATTGCGCCTTTCACCACATCGCCTATGGCGTATATGTTCGCAGCGCTTGACTGAAGGTGATCGTTGGTAACGATTCTTCCGCGTTCGTCTACTTGAACACCCGCTTTGTCTAATCCAAGGTTATCCGTGTAAGGCTTTCTTCCAACCGAAACAAGAACGTAATCACCTTCTAGGGTAAGCTCTTCGCCTTTCGCGTTGTCTGCTTTCACCGTAACTGTTTTTCCTTTCGCTGTTACTTCTTTCACTTTGTGTGAAAGGAAGAATTCGAAGCCAATAGCGGTTAATGATTTTTGAAGTTCTTTCCCCATAGTCTTATCCATGGTAGGAATAATTCCGTCCATGAATTCAACCACACTCACTTTCGAACCGAGACGCGCATACACGCTTCCCAATTCTAGTCCAATTACACCACCACCAATCACAATCAAGTGCTTTGGAACTTCTTCCATCTTCAATGCTTCGGTGCTGGTAATAACGCGTTTTTTATCTATTTGAATGAAGGGTAGGCTCGCTGGTTTTGATCCAGTAGCGACAATGAAATTCTTTCCGCTTACCTCTTCGTTTGTTCCGTCTGCTTTCGCAATAGAAACAGATGTAGATGAAGTGAAAGTTCCGTGTCCGTGAAGTACAGTCACCTTGTTTTTCTTCATCAAATAATCAATGCCCTTTGTTGTCTGGTCTACCACGTCTTGCTTACGCTTCACCATTTGTGTCAAATTCACTTTAGGTTTTGAACCCAAGTCAATCCCGTGTGCTTCGAAGGTGTGAACCGCTTGGTGGTAGTGCTCGCTAGAGTCTAGAAGTGCTTTTGAAGGAATACATCCAACATTCAGACAAGTTCCGCCAAGTGTTGAATAACGCTCAACCAATGCGGTTTTCATACCCAATTGCGCGCAACGAATAGCTGCAACGTATCCGCCTGGACCCGCGCCAACAACAACGACATCGAAATTTTCCATGGTGCAAAGATAAGCACGTCAATCGATGACCTCGCTTTCTTTTGCCTTTGATTTTTTGCGCTCTTTAAGATAGGCGCGGACAACGAAACCGTTCGTTACGACAATAAATCCGAGGATAATATATTCGAGGTAGTCTTTAATTCCTGGGAATTCTTCGCCTAAAAAATATCCCATGAGGGTAAGCGACGAGACCCAAGCAATAGCTCCAACCACGTTGAAGCCTAAAAATGATTTGAACGGCACACGGATTACTCCAGCTAAAATGGGCGCGAAGGTGCGTATGTAGGGAAGGAATTTCCCGAGGATGAGGGTCTTTCCTCCGTGTCTTTCGTAAAAGGTTCGCGTGACGTCTACGTATTTCTTTTTGAAGAAGAATGAATCTTTTCGGTTGAAAATAGCCGGCCCCAAGCGCCAACCGAAGTAATAACCAAAGAGACATCCGGCTAGCGAGGCTATGGACATGTACAAAAGTAAATTGACTATGGGAGTATCTATAAGTTGCGGTTGAGTGGAAGTGATAAGCCCGGTGAAAAACAACAACGAGTCTCCCGGAAGAAAGAAACCAATGATAATCCCGTTTTCAGCGAATAGAATAATGAGTACCAGCGCTAATCCGCCAATGTGCAAAATTTGCTCAGGGTTAGTAATACTTTGAATGAAATCCCACATACTTCCGCAAATTAGGTTTTTCTTCCCTCAGAATCAGTATTGATAATCCGATTCTAACAACACCTATTCGTTAGGAAGTTTTTCTCGGGTATTCAACCCGAATCGTTTTGAAGTTTGCCGGATCGTATTTCACCGTTACCGCTGAGCCTACCGCATAAATTGGTTCTTTGTCGCAGCGGTCTTCAGTTCGGACACGAATCGTTTCACTTCCTTGCGGAGTATATTCAATAACCGGATAGAAATATTTCTTTCCTTTCTCGGTTGCGCTCATCCAATTGACAATTCTTCCCGGGGTCTTTTCACTTTTTAGTGCGAAGCGAACGGTGTCTTTGAATATGTAAACACCAATTCCAATCGATAGTAATACGATAAAAGTATAGGGGACGAAATCTGGAATGTTGTCTAGCATGAATTACATTTTCACGAATGAAACGACAGATTGCTGCTGATCAACAGTGACAACCAACGAGTAAATTCCATTCGTTAAGTCTTGAATGTTTAAGCGTTGCGAAGCAGCGAAATCAGATCCAGCGGTATTCGCAAGTGTGAAAACACCGTTGTTTCCGAAGGAAGTATCATAGCTTCCGTCTTCATTCAACTTCGCAACCATCATATCGAAATCGGTGAACATACCTGTAGTTCCGCAAATGAAAATTTTGTTGTCACTCAAAACAATCACGTCTTGCGCGTTGTCAAAAATATTCGTCGGATTTACCAAAACAATACCATCTGTATCGAAGGTCAGGTCTAAAGTGCCCGGCTGAGCGAATGCGTTTACTCCGAAAAAGAAGAGTGCAACAAGAGAAAGTAGAAATTTTTTCATGATGAAGTTTATGTAAGTCCTACAAATATAGTCTGCATAATTTTTACGACCATGCAATTTATTCGCTTTACTTCGTTACGACATTTGCACTGTTGCCTTCAACATAAAAATTAGAAATGAATCCTGTAAAAATACTCTGGGCCGACGACGAAATTGAATTGCTAAAACCGCACATTCTTTACCTTGAACAAAAGGGCTATGTGCTTACAACCGTGAACAACGGAAGGTCTGCAATCGATTGGGTGAAGAAGGAATTCTTCGATATTGTTTTTCTAGATGAGAATATGCCCGGATTGAGCGGTTTACAGGTTCTTCAAGACATGAAGGCAATAGACTCTTCGCTTCCAATTGTTATGATTACAAAGAGCGAAGAAGAGCATATTATGGAAGATGCCATAGGCTCGAAAATTTCCGACTACCTCATTAAACCCGTTAATCCGAATCAGATCTTATTGACCATTAAAAAGAATCTCGATGAAAAGCGATTGGTGAGCGAGAAGACGACCAACGATTATCGTCAGGAATTTCGCGAGATAAGTATGCAGCTTGGTCAGCGCATGAACGCGGAAGAGTGGAAAAATTTCTTTAAGAAAATGACTTTTTGGTCGCAAGAGCTTCGCGGTTCGAACGACGAAGGGATGAATGAAATATTCAAGACACAACGCAGAGAAGCGAACGAGCAATTCTCGAAATTCATAAAGCAGAATTACCTCGAATGGATGAAAGATTTTTCGAAGGCACCTTTGCTTACGAATTCTGTTTTTCGTCAGCGCGTCGCGCCGTTAGTTGCTTCCGCGAAGGCCGATGAGTCTGTGTTTATGTTGGTCATAGACAACTTGCGTTACGATCAATGGAAGACCCTTATCCCACATATAAAACCTTTTTACAGAATTGAAGAAGAAGACTTATTCTTCAGTATTCTTCCCACAGCCACACACTATGCGCGCAATGCGCTGTTCTCTGGATTAATGCCATCAGAAATGCAAAAGCTTTTTCCGAATTGGTGGATGAGTGAAGAAGATGAAGGCGGAAAAAACATGCACGAAGAAGATTTCTTAGGCGCTCAGTTGAAGCGTTTAGGTCTCGATGTGAAGTGGTCGTACAACAAGATTACGAATTACCATGCTGGAAAAAAATTGGCCGATTCGTTCACGAATTTGCTGAAGAACAACTTGAATGTGATCGTTTACAATTTCGTTGATATGCTCAGTCATGCTCGCACCGAAATGGATGTGATTAAGGAATTGGCAGATGACGAGCCGGCCTATTTGTCGTTAACTGAAAGTTGGTTCGAGCACAGCGCGCTGTTAGAAATGCTGAAGCATTTGTCTGAGAAGAAGTGCAAGGTTATTATTACAACCGATCACGGAACCGTTCGTGTTGAAAATCCGATTCGCATCGTTGGAGATCGAAATACCAATTCAAATTTGCGCTACAAAGCGGGAAGAAATTTAGATTACAATCCGAAAGATGTATTTGAAATTCGCAACCCAAGTGAAGCACATTTGCCGAAGCAGAACATCAGCACCGCCTACGTATTCGCTACGAACAATGATTTCTTTGTTTATCCGAATAACTACAATCAGTTCATGAACTACTATCAAAACACGTTTCAGCACGGAGGTATTTCATTGGAGGAAATGATCATTCCATTCATTGTATTACAATCGAAATAACATGCAGGAGTTTGAAGTTTCTTCGTTAGAAGAATTAGAGCCGCTCGCTCAGCAATTCATTCAGAAACATCCAGCGGGTGTGTTTTGTGTGGAAGGGGAAATGGGCGTGGGCAAGACAACCTTCATATCACTTATTGCAAAATTATTGGGGGAAGAAAATACAAGTTCGCCCACTTTTTCCTTGGTGAATGAATACCATTTGCGCAACAACGAGCGCATGTATCATTTCGATCTATACCGTGTAAAATCAAAAGCCGAACTGCAAGAGTTCGGCTTCGAAGATTATTTATTCGGCACTCGATATGTTTTTATCGAATGGCCACAAGTGGCTTTCGACTATTTAGACAATCCTAGTTTTCTTCGCATTCGCGAGGAAGAAGGAAAGCGCGTGTTTGAGTTTTAGTGAGCAGCTTTGTGAGCTGGAGCAACCGCAGGAGCTGCTTCTACAACAACTTTCTGATCTTCAATTTTCACCTCTTCAGCGTGAGCACCTTCAGCATGCGTTGAAGTATCTCCTGCAGCCTTGTGGTCTTCGTGTTTAACTTCTTCCACCTCTTTTGCTGGAACTTCACCAGGAAGTTTAGTCATAGGAGCAGCAGCGTTGTGATTAATGCTTACAAACATTAAAGTTAAAATTGCAGCGAATGGAATGATGAACCATAAGAACAATGAACCTTGCTTCGGAGAATCTGAATGTGACATAGTTTTTATTTTGAGCCCCAAAAATAGCAGATAATTCCGTCCTTTCAAAAATAATAAGCAAGGTTTCGTAACTTCGGTGATGAGAATACTCATCCTATGGCCCTTCCGAACAAACATTATCATTCTATTGCGCACGAAGCGGCGCTTGCTCCGCAAGAAGAAATGCTGCATGTTGGAAAGAACATGCAACGCTTAACCATTGGGATTCCTAAGGAAACTTCTTTTCAAGAACGTCGCGTGGCTCTTGCTCCCGAAAGTGTTGGTTTATTGGTGAGCCGAGGGCATGATGTAATCATAGAATCAGGTGCTGGTAACGAGAGTAATTTTTTAGATCACGACTACAGCGAATGTGGCGCAACCATCGTGTATGACCGCAAGCAAGTCTTTCAAGCCAACGTAATCATGAAGGTGGCTCCGCCAAGTTTGGAAGAAATAGAGTTGATGCCCGGAAAGCAAACGCTTATTTCAGCATTGAATTTACCGGTTCAATCGAAGGAGTGTTTCGTTCAACTTTCAGCAAAGAAAATCACAGCCATCGCTTGGGATTACATTCAAGATAAAAAAGGAATTTACCCCATTGTTCGCGCAATGGCAGAAATAGCGGGCAATACATCCATCATGCTAGCCGCAGAATACCTCAGTCATCATACCGGTGGAAGAGGACTAATGCTCGGCGGAATAACAGGTGTTCGTCCAACCGAGGTAGTCATTATAGGCGCGGGAACGGTTGGAGAAAACGCGGCACGTGCGGCTCTCGGTTTGGGAGCAAGTGTGAAGCTTTTCGATAACAGTATTTATAAATTGAAACGTATTCAGAATGATTTGGGTGTTCACTTGTGGACGAGTACCATTCAGCCATCTGAATTGAAACGTGCGTTGACATATGCCGACGTTGTGATAGGCGCTATTCGCGCGAAGAAAGGAAGAACTCCTGTCGTTGTCTCCGACGAGATGGTTCAAGGGATGAAAGAAGGAAGTGTGATTGTAGACGTGAGTATTGATCGAGGTGGATGTTTTGAAACCTCGGAAGTGACTAATCACGAGAATCCGACCTTCCGCAAGCACGGTGTTATTCATTATTGTGTTCCGAATATTGCAGCGCGCGTTTCAAGAACAGCGTCGTATGCACTCTCAAATATTTTCGCTCCTGTAATTCTAGATTTAGGTGATGAAGGTGGAATCGTGAATCTGATTCGAAATCAGAAAGGGTTCCGCAATGGAGTCTACCTCTATCACGGAACCCTCACCAATGAAGACATTGCAACTACTTTCGATTTATCGTGGAAGCCGCTGGAATTGCTTATTGAAGCTATTTAGATCCGTCTCCTTTCGACAATAAAAATCCGATTGAAAAATTCAAGCGAAGCGCAATACCGCTTTTAACTTCATTAACGTAACCACCAGCAAGAAAGGAATTTCCATCTGAGTATTTTCTTGAAGTTATTTTCGTTCCACCACCGGCATACACATCAATTATGAAGCGATCATCTGATCCTTGGAATTTTTGATATCCGATTTGTGCACCGTAAATGGAAACACGGGTGTTTAAGTTTTGGAAACCTCCTGTTGGATTTGCATAGTAATAAGTTGAATCCGCAGGATCCATTAAATAGTCAGTGTATTCATCCAGTTGCGAGCTTGAAAAACGCTGAGAACTGTATAATCCGAAATAGAAACCTTCCATATTTTTTCTAGTATACATGCGTACTTCTGGATCAAGAGAGATCCCCGCGTTGCTGTTATCTAGATTTTGTTGGAAGTATGTTCCGCCAGCGGAGTTGATCAATCCAGTAGATTTCGGAATTAAATTTTGGCTGAATCCCAACGCAACTGAAATACGAGGTGAATTCGGAATCATATATTCTGCATGCACAGTATATTTCATGTTTCTTAAGAACACAATGGGCGTGTATTTAATTGCCAATTGCGCACTAGCTGAAAGTGTGAAAAGAACAACTGAAAATAGTAAAAGTGATTTTTTCATATTGAAATGTTTATGAGGCGAAGATATAAAAAAGCCCCACCGAGGTGAAGCTTTTTGAAAAGTGTAAGGATTGTCTTACATGAACGCTTCCATTGGCGGACAGGTACAAACCAAGTTTCTATCTCCGTATGCGTTGTCTACGCGACCCACGCTAGTCCAGAATTTATTCTCACGAAGACCAGGCATTGGATAAGCAGCAGCACTGCGAGAATAAGAATGGTTCCATTCGTCTGCTGTTAATTCTTGCGCTGTGTGTGGAGCCATCTTCAACATGTTGTCATGTTTGTCGGCTGCACCGCTTTCAACATCTAAAATCTCTTTTTTAATTTGAATCATTGCATCGCAGAAACGATCCATTTCAACCAATGGCTCACTTTCGGTTGGTTCAACCATTAATGTTCCTGCCACAGGGAAAGATACGGTTGGTGCGTGGAAACCGTAGTCCATTAAACGCTTCGCAATGTCTTCCACTTCAACCCCGAAAGATTTAAATGAACGACAATCCAAAATCATTTCATGCGCAACGTGTCCGTTCGTTCCAGTATAAAGAACATCGTAATGATCTTTCAAACGTGCCTTCATGTAGTTCGCGTTGAAGATTGCAACTTTCGTTGCGTCAGCCAATCCATCGAATCCTAACATCTTAATGTAACCGTATGAAATCAATAAGATCAATGCGCTTCCGAATGGAGCAGAACTAACACCGTTAATGGCATGGTCTCCGCCTGTTTTCACCAATGCATTCGATGGAAGGAAAGGTGTTAAATGCGCAGCAACACCAATAGGACCCATGCCAGGACCACCACCACCGTGAGGAATAGCGAAGGTCTTGTGTAAGTTCAAGTGACAAACGTCTGCGCCAATGTTACCCGGATTGGTAAGACCAACCTGAGCGTTCATGTTCGCGCCGTCCATATAAACTTGTCCGCCATTGGCGTGAATAATATCTGTAATTTCATTAATAGCTTCTTCGAATACACCGTGCGTAGAAGGATAAGTCACCATTAATGCAGCAAGATTGTCTTTGTGTAATTCTGCTTTTTCGCGAAGGTCAGCAACGTCAACGTTTCCGTTTTCGTCACACTTCGTTACTACAACTGTTAAACCAGCCATTACAGCAGAGGCCGGATTTGTTCCGTGCGCAGATGATGGAATGATACAAATGTTACGGTGAACATCACCGCGACTTCTGTGGTAAGCCATAATAACAAGCAATCCTGCTAACTCACCTTGTGCACCTGAATTCGGTTGAAGAGATACTCCAGCGAAACCAGTACACTCGCACAAATCTTTCTC
The DNA here is from genome assembly GCA_044371675.1 of Flavobacteriales bacterium. Lineage (GTDB taxonomy): Bacteria > Bacteroidota > Bacteroidia > Flavobacteriales_D > Sanyastnellaceae > CAIZGX01. Next base: position 2,555 of record JBILTF010000068.1, on the reverse strand, counting down.
AAGTTCAACCAACATCTTTTGGTAACCTGCGGTTTGATTCGCTGGCGCGAAAGGATGAATGCTATTGAACTCCGGCCAAGACAATGGAATCATCTCGCTCGTAGCATTCAATTTCATGGTACATGATCCCAATGGAATCATGGCGTGTGCCAATGACAAATCTTTGTTCTCTAACTTCTTCATGTAACGCAACATCTCAGTTTCACTGTGATGAGAGTTGAAATGAGGATGAGTCATGAATGAAGACGTTCTTGCCATTGAACCGAATGAACATTCGGTAGTTAAACTAACCGACCCTTCTTTTCCAGTTAAAACAAAATACAATTCATTCAAATCTGCAGGCTTCGTTCCTTCATTCAATGAAAGACTCACTCCGCCTGCATGGAAGTACATGTTTACGTTTTTAGCAGCTGCGCGCTCTTGAATTCCGGCGTCTGTTGAAGCAATCGTTAACGTGTCATAGAACGAAGTGTTCACCACGTTCACTCCTGCAGTTACCAGGGCGTTGCGCAACGAATGCGTGTACGTGTGAATGCGCGTTGCAATGCTCTTCACGCCTTTTGGACCGTGGTATACACCATACATAGAAGCCATTACAGCTAACAAGGCTTGTGCAGTACAAATGTTTGAAGTTGCTTTTTCTCTACGAATGTGTTGCTCACGCGTTTGAAGCGCCATGCGATATGCAGTGTTTCCGTGACGATCTTTCGATACACCAATGATACGTCCTGGCATGTTACGTTTGAAATCTTCTTTCGTTGCGAAGAAGGCAGCGTGTGGTCCACCGAATCCCATTGGAACACCGAAGCGTTGTGAGTTTCCGAAACACAAATCAGCTCCCCACTCACCCGGAGGTGTTAAGGTAGCCAATGCCATTAAATCAGATGCTACAGAAACGTAAACGTCATTTGCATGCGCACCTTCGCAGAACAATGAATAGTCTTCTACGCTTCCTTCAGCATTCGGGAATTGAACGCAAGCACCGAAGAATTCTGGAGTAAATACGTGTGTCTTGTAATCGCCAATCACCAACTCAATGCCTAGGTGGAAAGCGCGTCCTTTCAATACGTCAATGGTTTGAGGATAAGTCTTCGCATCTACGAAATACTTGTTTGCCCCCGCTTGCTCTTTCGCTCTTGAACGGCTGTGGAAGAACAAAATCATGGCTTCCGCACCAGCAGTTCCTTCATCTAACAAACTAGCGTTTGCAATAGGCAATGAAGTAAGGTCGGTAACCATGGTTTGGAAGTTCAACAACGCTTCTAAACGTCCTTGCGCAATCTCTGCCTGATAAGGAGTATAGGCGGTGTACCATCCTGGATTTTCAAATATGTTTCTTAAAATTACTGTTGGAGTAAGGGTTGGGTGATATCCCAATCCGATGTAGTTTTTCGCAACTACATTCATTTTTCCTAGTTCCCAAACGTGACTTAGATACTCGTCTTCGCTTAGAGCGTTCGTTATATTTAACGGGGCCTTCAAGCGAATGTGCGCAGGAACAGTCTCGTTAATCAGTTGGTCAATAGAGTTCACACCAATGGTTTGTAACATGTGTGATACTTCTTCTTGGCGAGGGCCATTGTGGCGATCTCTAAAATTAGTTGATGACATACATTTTGTCTTTAGGTGAGCAAATATAGGTTACGCCTTTCTACACAAATCACAAGATTTTTATCAAGGTGTTGTACTTTTGAACTTCTATGTCTGAATTACCCACTATCTCGAAAGAGCTTTCGAAGGAACAGCGCTACAAAGCTGCTTGTGCTCAGGCTTTTGCCTTGTGTAATGGCGAGCCTAATTTTATTGCGAAAGCAGGAAATGTGATGGCTTTGCTCAAAGAAAATTTCGATTTCCTTTGGGTAGGGATTTATATCGTGAACAACGACTCCCTGAACCTCTTCGTTTTTCAAGGTCCTGTGGCCTGCACGCAGATTGAGCACGGCAAGGGTGTTTGCGGTACATCGTGGGCGAACGGCGCTTCGATTATTGTTCCGAACGTAGATGATTTTCCCGGACACATTGCCTGCAGCAGCGCTTCGAAAAGCGAAATTGTAGTTCCCATCATAAAAGGAAATGAAGTCATTGGTGTGCTAGATATTGACAGCGAATACCTCGATTTTTTCGACGAAGATGATCTAACCGGATTGGAAGAAATAGCGAATATTTTAGCGAATGAAGTTTTTTAACCTTCGAAATAATGTCGTTATCGGAAGCGCTCTCGTTGCTGTGGGATGTGCGCAAGTGCGCGGATTAAACGGCGGAGCAAAGGACGTTACTCCTCCGAAATTGCTCGCGCAAAGCATAGACTCATTCGCCACGAACGTGGCTACAAACACACTCGTGTTGAACTTCGATGAATTTGTTCAAGCAGGTGCTGCGAACGAGGTTATCATTTCTCCCGCTCTGAAACAGCCGCCAACGCTCATCTGTAACAAGCGCATGGCCATGCTTTCGTGGAACGACACGTTGAAAGCGAACACGACTTACACAATAGAATTCGGCAACGCCGTTTCAGATATTACAGAAGGAAATAAAACTTCTTTGAATTTTGTTTT